>CACZPD010000256.1 GCA_902782955.1 uncultured Erysipelotrichaceae bacterium | reverse complement strand
GTCGCCAGGAACATCAACGTATACTTGATTCTTTCTTTCGGAAGAGATGCGAAGTACTTCGCCAGAGCGAAAACAACCGACATCCCGCTGGCATCCTGAACCGCTCCTCTGCAGGTTGCGTCATGGTGCGAATGAATGACGACGATATCGTCCGAAACACCCCTGGCGACACCTTTCACGTTCAACGCCTCCCGATACTCATACAAAGTATCCACATGAAGAGAAGCCCTGCATCCGGATACCGACTTCAGATACTCTCCATCCTCCCGCGAGACCCAGACTGCTGCCATCTGCTGATAGCCATCAATATCCACAATATCACTGTAGTCTTCGTGATCATAATGACAGTCCATAAAATTCTGCAGGACCCCTACGAAGCCGGCCGCACCATTCTGATACGCCCGCAGATAATTAAAGGGCCAGTCATTTGGCGAATAGATATTGTAGATATTCCAGTCTTTTTCCAATTTGTTTTCCGGATCATACACCATGGCCCCGTCAAAGAAGCGCATATAATCCTTATGCCTGTGTGATTTGAAATAGCAGTCGCAAACGACAATTTTCCCGCGAACATCAGCACCATCAAAATCTTCTTCAGACCCTCGTCCCAGATAAATAATCTCTGCGTCATCTGCCCTGAAATCAAACCTTCCCGTTTCATCTGCCCTGTTGGTGCCGTTTGGCTGATGACACCTGATCTGTCTTCCATTCACCTTCAATTCGCAGGCTTCTGTAAAATGACAGATCGAAGGCACTTTCTCAATTTCAACTTCCTGCAGGCCCAGCCCTTTGAACGTATCACGCACAAACTCTGCCGACGCCTTACATTCCGGGGTTCCGGTCATTCTCTGCGGCCACTTTGTGAAGGTGCGGATCCAGGACATCATTTCATCCCGGTTCGGCATATTCGCCTTATCGTTAAAAAGCATATCTGCTTTCCTCTCTATTTCCTTCAGATACGAAAGTTCATCATCCAGCACACATACAAGCTGCTGCCACTGTGTATTTCTGATTTCCTGCAATGTGCAGCATTCTTCTGCAAAATCAATACAGCCGCGATTGAATTTGCGTTTCAAAGACCAGTACAGATCGTACAGATCCGGATGCGGCAGCAGGTGTCCTTCACCCCACTCAATAGGAGAGGCAGGATCGAAAGCAGTCAACAGCATTTCCCTATATACTTCTCTGTCAAAGCACCGAATCAGTTCATTCTGATCGATCTCCAGGATCTGATCCAGCCCATCTGTCCTGCCGTTTTTCAGATCTTCCATGAGATCGTCCAGGACAGCAACATAGGACAGCGGCTGCATATGCCCGACGATCAATTCAAGCGCCGCGCTGTATTTATAGATATCGTGCACAAAGAGACGATTGATCTCCAACAGTCTCTGTGTTGTACTCCATGCGGATTCCGGATCATTACCATACTGTTCAGCAAGCGCTTTCAACCCTTCTGCTTTCTGTGAAAGTCTGCGAACTATTCTCTGCAGCTCATCATATCCGGTATACTCTTCTGCCGGTGATCCATCACCCAGATCACTCACAAATTCCGACAGATACGGCTCGATATCCAGCTCTATGATCGGCGCCCTGTCCAATGCGATCGCCAGGATTCCATAAAGCCGATTCGCGCGGTCAAATGCCGCCGCATCATACCGCTCCGCATTATCGTACTGTGTATGGTCATATCCTGCCTCGGCATCAGGTGAAGTGTCATCGAAACGTGTGGATATATTCATGCATGTGGGAATACCGGCTTTGGTAAATATCAGATGATCTGCTCCTGCCATGGATGTCGGGATCACCAGATGATCCTCATCCGGAAGCAAAGATTTCAATAATCTGCGGAACCATTCTGCATAGCCTGCTGTCACAGTCATCATGACTTTCCCGGTCTGATCTAATGCTGTCAGTTCGAAATTGATGCAGGCTTTCGTCTGACGGCACCACTGCGGATGCTGCCGGACAATTGCACTCGATCCTGTACAATAATCAAAGCAACTGCCTTCCCTGCCGTATTCTTCTGCACCATTCGTCAGGAACAGAATCGTACTGTCCGGCTGATATCCGGAATCAATCATCGCTTTTGCGATTGTCAGCATGGAGCCCAGTGAAGAGGCATTGTCAAGAAAACCATCCCAGAACGCATCATAATGTCCACTGAAAATGATAAGGCTGTCTTTGTTTTTTCCTTCGATTCTGCCATGAACATAATGTGCTTCCGCCGGGCCTGTTCTGATATCGAGCTGCAGCGCAGCTGTAACCTGTGTTTTCTGATGCAGCAGCATCTGCCGGATCATCATGCTGTCATGCCGGTTTAAGATCACTGCCGGAATACTGACAAATCCCTGCACAGTCTGTATCGTAATCAGATCATCCCGATAGGTTCCGGGGCCACGGTCTGTCACGGCTGCGATGACGCCGCAGGCACCCCGTTTCTGTGCCTGCGAAAGCAGCGTGCCATACCACCAACTGTGATAGGCATCTGTCTCGATAAACACAATTTTCCCGGTTACATCCAAACCTTCAAAGGAATCTGCCGTCCCATCACCGGCATAAACCAGAAGACCTCTGACCTCCTCAGAAGATACTCCGATCAGTCCCGGAAATGATCCTGCCGCAAGCCTGTTTACATTTCCTTCTTCATCGGTCAGTCTGACCGACGCTCCATGGAACTCCCATCTGTCCACATCAAAACTTTCTTTTGTCACGCCGCTCAGGCCGATTTCTTCCATGGCGTGTCTGATCCACTCTGATGCTGCTTCTTCCGCAGAGGAACCTGCGGTACGGAACCCTTGTTGTGTAGTTTTGAATTCGGTAAGCTTTTTTGCCGTTTCAAAACCGAACGCAGAATCTACGCACCCCAGGTATTGTTCCTGATCTTTGGAAATCCTTTTAGTCATCATAATACTTCAGCTCTGACATCAGTTTCTTCGCATACATCTGTGTCTTTCCGAAATATGCGATTGCTTCGGAAATCAATGTGAGATATGCTGCTTCATCGTTTTCCTCGCTTTT
>CACZPD010000255.1 GCA_902782955.1 uncultured Erysipelotrichaceae bacterium | reverse complement strand
TTTTTTCCTGATGATCGGCGTACCTGAAGAAACTGCCGCAGATGACGCATGCAAGGTCGAACATGATCTCAGTGATGAGACATTCCGTAAACTGAAAGAATATGTAAAAGCCCGCTGACACATGCGGGTTTTATTTTGAAAGCGATGAAAAAGCCGGATATGATCCGGCTTATTATTGTTTATACGGCGGCATCCGGTGTGTCCTGTCCGGTCTTCTTTTTCATTTCCGCAGGCATGAACTGTGTATTGTACAGTTCCGTGTAAATGCCTCCCCTGCCGACCAGTTCCTCATGTGTTCCCCTCTCACGTATCTCTCCGTCTTTTACAACGAGAATCTCATCCGCGGCGAGGATCGTTGACAGTCTGTGCGCGATCAGAATACTTGTCCGCGATGTGATCAGGGGATCGATGGCATCCTGGATCGCCTTTTCCGAAATGGAATCCAGTGACGCAGTCGCTTCATCAAAGATCATGACCGCGGGATCTTTCAAGAGTATCCGGGCAATGGAAAGCCTCTGTTTCTCGCCTCCTGAAAGCTTCAGTCCGCGGTTGCCGACCTGGGTCTGGTATCCTTTTTCCTGCGCCATGATGAAATCGTGAATATTGGCTTTTTTGCAGGCTTCGATCATATCATCCATCGTCGCATGCAGATTGGCATACTGCAGGTTTTCACGGATCGTGCCGGAGAAAAGATATGTATCCTGCGTAACGATGCCGACATTGCTGCGGAGATAATGCAGGTCCAGATCGCGTACATCATGTCCGTCGAAGAGCACGGCACCTTCCGTCACATCATAAAGACGCGGGATCAGATTGATCAGAGTTGATTTCCCGGAACCGGAAGGACCGACGATTGCAATGCTGCGGCCGCTGTCCAGACGGAAAGAGATATCCTTCAGGATCATGCGTTCCGGTCCGTACCGGAAGAAAACATTTTTAAATTCGACCGTTCCCGTTGTCGTTTCCGGAACCAGTGCATTTTCCTTATTCCGGATCTCCACGGGCATATCAAAGTAATCAAATATCCTTGTAAAAAGCGCCATGGACCGGATCCAGTTCACCTGGATATTCAGAAGCTGGTTCACCGGACCGTACATCCTTCCCAGAAGTGCCACAAGAACTGTAATGTCACCGACTGTTATGGAGGAATTGTATTTCATCATGAGGATCCCGCCGACCAGATACAGCATCATCGGTCCGATGGACGCAAATGTACTCAGCATTACCACAAACCATCTGCCGGCCATCGATTCCCGTACATTCAGGTCGATCATTTTCTGATTGGTGTACCGGTACTTTTTCATTTCAAAGTCTTCGCGGCCGAACAGTTTGACCAGCAGCTGCCCGCTGACAGACATAGTCTCATTCAGAATGCTGTTCATCGCATCATTTGCTTCCTGCGATTCCTTTGTCAGTGACCATCTGGTCTTTCCTGCCCTTCTTGTCGGCAGGGTAAACAGCGGAACAATGATAATGCCGATCAGGGCGAGGATCCAGTTTTTCCGGAACATGGCAACGAGGGCAACGACCAGCGTGATCACATTGCTCAGGATACTGGTAAACGTATTGGTAATGATCTGGCGTACTCCGTCGATATCACTGGTCATCCGCGTAATGATATCCCCCTGTTTGTTTGTCGTGAAAAAACTGTGGGGCATGGACTGCAGATGATCATACATCTGGTTGCGCATGTCAAAGGTAATGTGCTGGGCGATCCACGTATTCAGATAACTTTCCAGCACGCCGATCAGATTGGAGCCAAGTGTTACACACAGGGAGAGCACGATCAGCTTGATCAGCAGGTCCAGATTTCTCCCGATCAGACCTTCGTCTATGATCCTGCCGGTCAGAATGGAAGGATACACAGCCAGTATGGAAGAACAGATGATCGCCGCAAAAACAAGGATCATCTGTCCCGTATACGGTTTGAGATAAGAAAAGACACGCATCAGAAGTTCTTTAGTCACTTTCGGTGCGTTCTTTTTTTCTTCTTCGGTGAGGAACATTCCTCCTCGTCCGGGCCGCATGCTCATATCTGCTGTCCTCTCAAGCTGTCATCATAAACTTCCGTGCCGCAGCGATCCCGATCCGGAAAGCCACGGGACGAAGAGCTTTATCCGCATTCTTCAGTTCCTGAATGATAGAGATATGCTGCGGACAGTGCTGCTCACATTTCCCGCATCCGATGCACTGGGACGGGAAAGGCGGCTTCTTCCGCATGGCGATCGTTTTGGCATAATCCATCCTGCCGCTCATCTTGTCTTCAATAAACATCTGGTTATAGCAGCGGAACGCACCGGGGATATCCACGCCCTGCGGGCATGGCATGCAGTAAGCGCAGCCCGTGCACGGCACTTTCATCTTCCGGTTGATCGATTCCTTTACCTGTTCGATCAGTTTCCGGTCTGCATCTGTGAGGTCACCCGGCAGACAGGAAGAAGCGATGCGGCAGTTTTCCTCCACCATCTCAACAGAGTTCATCCCCGACAGCACACAGGTAACTTCCTTCTGGTCCCAGAGCCAGCGGAAAGCAAGCTCTGCCGGCGTCATTTTTCTTTCATGTTCCGCGATCTTCTTTTTTGCGTCCGCAGGCAGCTGGTCTACCAGCTTCCCGCCTCTGAGCGGTTCCATGATGATCACCGGGATCCCTTTGGCATATGCAGCGTACAGTCCCTTCCGGCCTGCCTGCGTCACTTCATCCAGGTAGTTGTACTGGATCTGGCAAAAATCCCAGTCGTAGGCATCCAGGATCTTCAGGAACATTTCCGTATTGCCGTGATATGAAAAACCGATATTGCGGATCCTTCCAGCTTTCTTCTGTTCCTGTATCCATTCCCGGATACCGTGTTTTTCAAGATTTTCCCATGCCTGTACATCCGTTAACATGTGCATGAGGTAGTAGTCGATATAATCCGTGCGGAGGCGCTTCAGCTGCTCGTTGAAATAACGGTCGATCGCCTTGTCGGTTTTGATCATATACTGCGGAAGTTTGGTGGCGATGTTGACTTTTTCACGGAGGTGATTCCTTTCCAGGATCTCTCCGAGCGCCGCTTCGCTTCCGGGATAGATATATGCTGTATCGTAGTAGTTTACGCCTCTCTGCCAGGCGCAGAGAATCTCCTTCTCTGCTTTGTCGATATCGATCGCGTTTCCTTTTTTCGTAAAACGCATGCAGCCGTAGCCGAGTGCGGAAACCGGCTTTCCATATTTGTCGTTACGATACTCCATTCGGGATTCTCCTCCTACAGATTTTCACGCAGAAACCGGAATGCGTTCCGGTAGGCGATATCTTTGATCTCCTCTTCCGAAAATCCTGTTTCGCTGAGACCCCTGATCAGGTTCTGCGCCTGGTCGGCAGAACTGATATCATAACGGTCACGGCCAAGGAAATCCATAAAGTCGAAGCCGCAGGCAATATGCTGATGGCCGACAAGGTCCGCCATATAACGCGCGTGTTTTGCCAGCATCAATGCGTTCTGATTTGCAGGATCCTCCGCAATAAACTTTTTCCAGCTGTTCAGACCGATCAGGCCGCCCTTCGCAGCGAGGGCACGGATCTGCTGGTCAGTCAGGTTCCGGTCATGCCAGCAGAGGGCACGGGCATTGGAATGCGTCGCGATCACCGGTTTTTCTGAATATTCGATCAGGTCCCAGAAAGTCTTTTCATTCGCATGGGAAACATCGATCACCATATTGAGCTCATTCATTTTTCTGACGGCTTTGATCCCTTCCTGCGTCAGTCCG
>CACZPD010000254.1 GCA_902782955.1 uncultured Erysipelotrichaceae bacterium | reverse complement strand
GAGTTTGGCTAAGCCTTAGGGGTTACCACCCTTGGCTGGAGGTACGTTTCAACCTCCAAGATATGTGCCATGCCCGGCACACCATAACAACAGGCATATCAATTGATATGCCTGTATTTCTTATTTCTTTGTCTCTGCCTCTTCAATGGCGGGAAGCGGTATGATCTCCGTTTCGTCGTAATCATCCTGTTCGCTCTCCGGCACCAGATGCGGAAGCCGTGTCTGCGTGCCTGCGGAAGCGATCAGCAGGACCGCCAGGTAGTAGACGCCAAGCGAGATGAAATGATTTAGGAATGAAGCGTTTCCTGTCTGGTTGTTGATCAGGAGGATGCCGCCCACAAACAGGGCGATGGATCCGACAAACAGCCTCCGCGGCAGGGTGATCGAGGAAACGATCATCAGGCTCGCCGCAATGCCGTAGGCAAGCGCGATATACCTGAGAATACCGTAATCCCCTTTGATGTTCATGATATTCCAAATGCTGAATCCGCCCAGCAGGATGAACAGGACGATCTGCCGCTTCGAGAAGCCTTCCTTCTGGATATAGATGAAGCTCAGCACCAGATATGCGCAGACATGCAGAATGGCGCCTGCTGTCATGGATACGGTAATGGTAAGGTCAGCTGCCGCGAGCAGAACGACGTCCAGGGCCGTAAACCCGGTAAAGGCATCTTTCCTGTACAGCCATCCGATCATGGCAAGCAGTACGGTGAAGAAGTCGATCGATTTCTTATAGCGCAGTACGATGTCCGTTGAATCCGGGAACAGCGCCACGCTGAACTGCATCATCATGTAGAGCAGGAAAATGAGTATGACAAGGAAGAACGGCAGTGCCCTGTATTTGGTGCCTTTGGGGAACCAGCCGCGCTTGACTTTCTGGTTGAAACGGATCCGGGATACCACATAGGAAACCTGGAACAGGATCAGGGCGATGATGACGACCGGTATGGAAAGCAGGAACAGCGCGACATTGCGCCATGTCCAGTCGCTCAGACGGTTCCGGATCAGATTCGTGATGGATGACTGGGAAAAATTCAGTTCATCCTTAATGACCTGGTCCTCGCTCAGTGCTTCTTCCTGCGAATAATATGTACTCCCGTCTTTGGAATACCGGATCTCGAGCGTCTCATCCATCGGTATTTCAAAACTGTACATGGTCGTATGATCGTTGGACTGACGGCCTACGGTATAATCCAGTTCGTAGGTATCGATCATCCATTCCCCTTCCGGCTTCATATACAGCGTGATCTCTTCATCTGACGGGATCATGGCTGTCAGATAATCATCCGTCTCGTCCAGATATACATGGGGTACAGTCTCATCTTCTCCCGGTGTGATCTCTTCGATGATCTCCCCGTTTTTCGACATGGATAAGCCGCTGGTATGCATGGCATATACCATACGGTAGGAATCTGCGTCGGTATACAGCTCTTCCCCGCTGTCAGCGGAGAATACCCATGAAATATACAGCTCCGGCGTATGTGCCTGCAGCACATTGGCACCGAGGGAAGCCCGTGAGTTCCAGCGCCGGAATGTCTGGCTGGAGTTGCCGTAATCCAGCAGGACCAGGGCCAGATAATCCATCAGCCCGTTGGCTTCCGTACGCGTCTCTTCATTGATCAGGACCGGGTCATTGGCGATATCCAGAAGACTGGAAATAACATTGATGGGACTGCGGTCCTCCCACAGATGGATCAGCTTGTCCTGCAGGCTGGAGGCGTAGATATCCGCCGTCGGACAGATCGTCTGCAGGTAGGCCAGCACAGTGCGGGACATGGCATCCGCCTGCGGGTTGACCCAGTAATCGATCCCGGTCAGGTTTTTATAAATGACATCCGCATTCTTTCGTCTTTCGAAATAATCCGCATCTGTCTGCACGCTCGGTGTATACAGGGTCGTGCCGTACCGGCTGTAGCCCCAGTCCGCGTACGGAATCGTCGGCACCGGGTCGGCTTTCCCGACGATATTGAAGATATTCCTGTACCGTCCTTCCGTATTCTCCCTTGTCGTCATCGGTGTGGCGAACGTATAGGCAAAGACGGAATGCACATCAAACAGGGAAGAATCGGAAAGCCTGGCAGCTGTGATATTGGATACTGCCGCTGCCCGTGAGAATCCGGAGAGCCAGATCTTGTACGGTCCCTGCAGATGCTCACTGGCGATATAGCCGCAGATGCGGTCATATACCAGCTGGGAGGAACGGGAAAAACCATCATGTTCAAGACCGCTGCCGATCGAGAAATTGGACTCCCATTCATCCAGATAGCCCTGTCCGCACAGACCGACCGCGATCAGTTCAAATGCCTCATCGCCTTCGCCGATCTTCTGATGTCCCATGACGGTGGAGATCGTGTAGCGGTTGGGATCCTTGTCATAATCATCGCTGCGCAGTTCATCAAATCCGGCTTCGGTCAGGAATTCATACAGGTTGGTATCCGCCCTGTCGTTTTCCCCGCTCAGACTCTTCTGCGGCCGGAATGCCGAAGTCGCCAGACCCAGAGATAATTTGGCCAGGTCATGCGAGTATACTTCCGCATCCTGTTTGAACCAGTTCGGATTGAAGCGGACATCCATCGTCCTGTTCTCACCGACGGTAAGGACGTAGAATGTCGAATGGATCGTTTTGGTTTCATCATCTTCTTCCGCCGATACCGGCACCGCGGAAAGCAGTACGGACAGTACGCAGAAGCAAATGATCAATAGTTTATGCCATGTGTTTTTCATATTATTCATTTTATCGGAACTTTGCGTGTTTGTTTATGCCCTTTTGT
>CACZPD010000253.1 GCA_902782955.1 uncultured Erysipelotrichaceae bacterium | reverse complement strand
GACCTTAAACTGGTGATGAACAACGTATATAAGGCGATCGGGAACAACTGGGATCCAACCCGGTTCTGTGTGATTCATTCGGATCAGGGATTTCAGTATACAAATACCGTATACATCCGGTATCTGGATGATCATGGTATTACTGTTTCTCACTCCCGGAAAGCGAACTGCTATGATAATGCGTGCTGCGAGAACTTTTTCGGGCATCTGAAAAGTGAATACCTGGAATTGTATGACCTTCCGAAGACAAATGATGAACTGATACAAAAGGTTGACCATTACATTCATTTCTATAACTATGCGAGACCCCAAAGAAAACTAAAAGGCATGACTCCTGTTGACTTCAGGATGTCATACCTTTCCCGGTCTTTTTTATGACTGTCCCATTTTTGTGGGGCGGTTCATATATCATCTTTGTTGATTATTTTCTGCTTAATTAAGCGATACTGATTATTTAGATTTACAGTATTAATTATACAATTCAACATTAAACATATTTAGATAAAACACAGAAATGCATTTATATAGAGGATCTTAAATCCACAGAATAGTAACTGTAATAACATGAAAAACAAAAAAGAAGTGTTTTCCGAAAACACTTCTGTTTACTGATCATTTACTTATCAGTCATCGTCCTTGCCGCATATGACACTGGTCACGATGCTGACAACGAAGGATGTCAGTATCGCCGGTCCCATACCGGTAATGCCTGCGCCGTCTGCGAGGCTGAACGCCCACAGAATGACAGCACCGTTGATGATCAGGGAAAACAGGCCGAATGTCAGGAATGTGACAGGCAGGGATATGAATTTCAGCACAGGCTTTACAAACATATTGAGTACTGCCAGTGCGAAAGCTGCAGCGACGATTGCGGTGTTGCTCGTAAAACTTACCTGCGAGAACAGACCGTCAGCGATGAATAACGCGACACAATCCGCGATAAATGTACTTATTAGCTTTTTCATACAGCGTAATATAGCACTTTTTTTATGTGAGTCAATGATTCTGAATGAATCTTATATTTCATGCAGACTGGTACGCATATCCGGGTTTTTAATCTGGTATATTATAAAAAGCAGGAAACAGGAAAGAATGCGCAGGAAGTCTCATAAGATCGTAAAGATATGCATAGCGGTTATAGCTGCGGCAGTATTGCTGGGAGCGTGTTTTTTTGTGATCCTTCCGTATCTGCATACAGGCAAAAGCAATGTCCTGCCGGCCGCAAATCATTATGAGGAGACAATGCCGGAAGAAAACCCGGAGATCCCGGAGTATACAGGGGAAGCTGTAACCGTAATCAATGAGAATGAACCTTCATTTACGGAATATCCTGAAGTAACGGAAACATACCTGCGTCTTTCGGAGTTTGATGCAGAAGGAAGATGCGGCACAGCCGAAGCGCTGCTGGGACCGGAAACCATACCGGACCGGCCCCGCGGATCCATCGGGATGATCCGTCCGACCGGCTGGAAAACAGTCCGGTATGATGACCTGATCGAGGATAAATATCTGTACAACAGATGTCATCTGATCGCCTATGAACTCTGCGGCGACAACGATGCGAGACAGTTAATTACAGGGACAAGGTACATGAATATTGCGGGTATGCTGGCATATGAGAATATGACCGCATATTATATCCGCAGTACAGGAAATCATGTTCTGTACAGATCTGTACCGGTATTCATAGATGATGAACTGGTGTGCAGGGGCGTCCTGCTGGAAGCAGTTTCCATAGAGGATCATGGGGAAGGGCTTAAGTTCTGTGTTTTCTGTCATAATGTACAGCCCGGCGTGGAAATCGAATACCTGACGGGAGACAGTTACAGGACAGAAGAGATCACCCGTTCCGAACCGGCAGAAAATGATTATATTATCAATATCCGTACGCTCCGGTTTCATTATCCGGACTGCGACGGTGTCAGAAACATGAAAGAAAAAAACAAAAAAGCAGTCCATGCGGACAGGGAGACGCTGATACAGGAGGGATATATTCCCTGCGGATCATGCAATCCGTAAGAATAAATGATAAAGAAGGCATCTCCCGGTTACGGAAGATGCCTGTTTAAATGTGATTTACAGGATCATTTCGCTCATATACCGGACATACTGTTCCGGGTAATTGAGGGAGAACTCCCCGTGATGCAGATCCGGCAGGATGTTGAGGGAACTTGAAGGGAGTGCTTTTTGGATTAGGTCAGCTGACCGCAGAATCTCCCGGTTTTCTTTTTCCCCGGCAAGAATATGGACCTGCGCAGCTGTATCCGCAAGGGATTCTTTCAGGGAATAGGAAGTATTTGCTTTCATGAAAGCGATCATATCCGGTTTGGATATCTTGCAGGTATCGCGGTAATAATCTTCAAAGAGGTCTTCCCGGATACGCAGACTCTTGAACTGCATCTTCGCAAAGCCTCTGTTTTTGATCAGGCTGTAGCTGCTGCCGAAGGCAGGCCCGATCAGTGCGTTTGTTAGCTTGGAAGGTATGACAGCCGCGCTTTCGACAAGGGCATACCTGCAGATATCACTTCGCTGTGACAGTGTTTCCAGCAGGACCTGAGCGCCTAGCGAAAGCCCTCCGATAAGCAATACCCCTCCCCCGCAGTTCTCATCAATGAACGAGATCAGTTCGGAAGCGTTGTCTTCAATGGTTGTGAACGGTCTGTCGCTGTCTGCGTGACCGTCGAGAACCGGCAGGATGACATGATACTCTTCCTGCAGAAGTTCTGCTTCAGAACGGTAATTCCACCAGGAAAGACCGCCGCCGTGAAGCAGGATGATGGTATCTGTGTTTCCTTTTCCGTATTCTTTATACTGCATATGCAACTCCTGGATAAAAAATATCGCTCGCTATTTTACACGTATGCCGGCTGCTTTCAGCTTCCTGCGCAGTTCATCAATATCATCATTGAATACGATCGCCTGTATGCCGCAGTATACGGCGCTTTCCGCATTGAGTACGCTGTCATCGATGAATATGCATTCTTCCTTCTTCAGGGAGAACAGTTTTACAGCCCCTTCAAAGAAATCCGGGCTTGGCTTCATGCATTTGTAATCTGCCGAAAGGTAGACCCGTTCCGGCGGAAAATAGCGGGAAACGGGATACTGCGGCCAGTAGACATGATGCCCCGGAGCGGCGTTGGTCAGAAGATACAGTTCATATCCGTTTTCATATAACTCGGATACCAGTTCTTCACTTCCCTCGATCATCAGATGCTTACGGTGCCAGTGATTTGCCAGTTCCCTGATCTTGTCATGCAGGGAGGGATCTGTTCTTTTACAGGCACGGCGGATCAGTTCTTCTTCATCGATCAGACCGCGGTCTGATGCCACCCAGTCGATACTGCGGAACAGTTCGCTCATCAGGACCTTCTTTTCCTTTTCTGTACAGCCGAGATCATTCATAAACCGGTCCGGATCGAACCGGATCAGGACGTTGCCCATGTCAAACAATATATTTCGTATCATAGATATCTTCCTGGTATATTCTTATTGACTCATCAGACTGATGTTCAAGAAGGATATACCTTTTCCTTTCTGTCGGCTTTATTAACCGTTGCCGATTGCGGTTTTTGAAATCCTGTAGAATTGAAATGTGTGAATGTGGATTTGTACTCTTCCTTGTGGCTTTGACTACTTTAGAAAGGATCTCACCACGCCTTATCCTGAAATAATGATCAGTTAGATGAGTCTTTTGAATTCGTATCCTTTGACCAGGGTTTGTTGGATAAGTGCTGTGGTCCGGACATTCGCATGCTTTCTCAATTGAAAGGAGTCACTACTTATGATTCTGATTGGAATCGACATCGGGAAGAACTCCCACTACTTTACCATTGTCCGCAAGGAAGACGGTGAAGTCCTCTGCGAGCCTTCCAGGATCAACAATGATCTGAAAGGCTTCGAACAGTTCATCTCCTGTATCCGGAAATATCCGAAAAAGGATGTCCTGATCGGCATGGAAGATACCGGCCATTACCATTTTCCTCTCCTCAAATATCTTCTGGACAAAGCGTATTCCGTCGCCCTGATCAATCCGGTCACAACCGATCTGACCAGGAAGGCTTCCGGAAGTATCTCCAAGAATGACAAGCTTGATTCCCTGACGATCTGTGATGTCTTATCTTCCAACAAGAAAGGCAAGAAGCCGTACAGGATCTTCAAAGTCAACCGCTTTGATCTTTATGAACAGCGCTGCCTGACCAGGCATCATCATGATCTCAAGGAAGAACTTAACGTCTATTACAACCGTCTTCAGAAGTGTATTGACATCGTATTCCCCGAATACAACAGCCTCTTCAATTCGAAATACGGCGTTGTCTACATGAATGTGCTCAGGTCATACGGCAGTGCGGAAAGCATTGCCAAAGCGGACATACGCAGCCTCAGAAAGTGCTTTGAGTTCAAAGGAAGAGGCAATCGCATATCCCTGACTGCCGAGAAGCTCAAGGAAGCCGCAAAGAAGTCCATCGGTATCTCTTCTGTTTCAGAAGTTATCCAGATCCGCCACCTCATCGACCAGATCGTACTGATCGATGCGCAGCTGGATGAGGTCGACAAAAAAATAGAAGAGTTCTCACGCCAGATAAACTCTCCTATCCTTTCCATACCAGGGATTTCACACTTCTCTGGTACATCCATTTTATCCGAATTAGGAGATATCAACAACTTCACAGATCACAGACAGATCATCAAATACGCCGGTGTAGCGCCTCTTACCCATGAATCATCGCAGTACAAAGCCCAGCATACTAAGATCACTAAGAAAGGATCCAAGTATCTCCGCAAGACCCTGTATCAGATCATTCTGCCTGTCATCAATAACAACAAAGCATTCAAAGACTACTATGACCTCAAGATCTCTCAGGGCAAGTCTCACCGCTGCGCGCATGGACACTGCGTCAGAAAGCTTTTAAGGGTTATCTTCCACCTGTTAAAGACAGGGCAGCAGTTTGATCCGGCTCTGCTGAGTTGAGCATCCTAAGCCGCAATCACTGTCGCATATCTCTTCTGCTTCAGCAGTTGTTTTAAGTGCGTCTGTTACAATCCATATTCACAATTTCAAAGAACAAATATTACTTCTTCAGCTAGCACATCAGGTAATTCGTTTATTTTCAGACTATTTCATCTGAACTACTTGATTTTTATATAGTTAGCTTTCTTAT
>CACZPD010000252.1 GCA_902782955.1 uncultured Erysipelotrichaceae bacterium | reverse complement strand
GAGCATGAATTCGCCGTTTGCATTTGTGCCTTCTTCGAAGATATCGAATTCATCGTCTTCACCGTAAGTACCCCAGTTGTTCTGCGGGGACTGGATCGGATCATACATCTGGTCGAGCCAAGCGCAGATCAGAGCAGGGTTCTTAGCGTTTACTGTAACGACGCAGCGTCCGCGGTCGAAACCGGATGTGAAGGAACCGTTTGCCGGAGTGATATTCTTTGTATCAGCAGCCAGTGCAGGCAGCGGTACCCAGCCCTTGCCAGCGATCAGGTCATCCATGGAAACAGCAGCGATGTTCGCAACGTCCCAGGAGAAGCATACGCCGTAACGTCCGGATTTACCCTTGGATACATATGTGGACCATTCCTGTGTCCATGCTTCTTTATCGATCAGGCCTTCTTCATACAGTTTGTGCATCCACTGAACGCCCTTTTTCCAACCTTCTGTTGTAGCCGGGCAGACAACTTTCTTGTCATCTGTAACTACAATGTGACGGCCCTGGTCAGGATCGCCATAGCCTTCGCCGAAGCCATTTGTGAGGATGACGCTGTCTTCGTTGCCGGCACCCATGATGAAGGACATCGGGATAATATCGCCGTCAATCTTGAATTCAGCTTTGAGTTTGGCTGCGTTATCTCTGAAAGCGATCAGAGTCTGCTCGAATTCGTCAACTGTTGACGGAACCGGCAGTCCGAGGAAGTCGAGCCAGCCCTTGTTGATGAACGGCATGTTGCCTACAGTCTGGATAGCTGTCTTTTCAGCACCGAGCTGTTCGATCCACGGCAGAGCCCAGATATGACCGTTTTCGTCTTCGCACATCTTCCTGTATTCCGGAGCCTGTTCGAATACTTTCTTCAGGTTCGGCATATACTTGTCAATGTATTCTTCAACGTTGATGATAACACCCTGTTTTGCATATTTCAGCAGGTCAGTGTCACTGAAGCCTGCAGAGAATACGAATTCACGCAGAGTTTTGAGGTTGGACATTTCGAGACCGATCTTGTCGCCCCACTGGTCGCTCTGGATTGCTTTCCAGTCAACATGAACGTTTGTCTTTTCTTCAAGACGCTTGAAGATTGTACGGTTGTTCGGATCGGATTCAGAACCTACCGGATAGCTGGTCAGACCGCTGATCGTTGCTTTTTCAGCAAGCGGGAATGCCAGAGTTGCCGGATCGACATCGAGGCCTGCGCCACCGCCGCCGCCTGAACCGCCTGAACCGCCGCCGCAGCCTGCGAGCAGAGCAGCAGCCATCGTCAGGGAGATAACGAGTTTACTACCTTTTGCAAATAATTTTGACATAATTACTCCTATTATTTTCTTTTCTCCGAATAATTTGTTCTTTTGTGATTAGCCCTTAACAGCACCGGCCATGATACCGTTGTCGAAATACTTCTGGAAGAACGGATACATGATCATAAGCGGAAGGCTAGAGATGATGATCGTAGCGTACTTGAGCAGTTCTGCAAGACGTGCACGTTCAGCTGTACTCTGCATGTCAGCCACCATGCCCGGTTCAGGCTGGGACTGAATGAGGATGGAACGGAGAACGAGCTGCAGAGGCTGCTTGGATGCGCTGCTCAGATAGATTAAGGCATCAAAGTAACTGTTCCACATACCGACGAACTGCCACATGGAGATCGTCGCGATGATCGGCGTACATACAGGCAGCAGGATCTTGAAGAAATAAACCATTTCATCTGCGCCGTCGATTTCAGCAGCTTCCTGCAGATCGCGCGGAATACCCATATAGTACGTTCTGGCAATGATCATGTTCCAGACACTGAATGCAGGCGGGATCAGGATCGCCCAGATCGTATCAAGCATTCCCAGATTATTGATCAGCAAGTAAGTCGGGATGAGACCGCCGCCGAAGAACATCGTGATAACGAACAGTGTGTTGAAGAATCCTTTACCTTTGAAATCCGGCCGTGACATCGGATATGCCGCGAGCAATGTAACGACGACCGAAATAATCGTAAACAGGACGGAATAGATCAACGCATTTTTGAAACCTACCCAGATCTGACTGTTGCCTAATACACGTTCGTACGCAGTCAGAGTCCATTTACTGAAATCAAATGTCAGACCTTTGTTCTGAAGTGTAATCGGATCGATGAAGGAAGCCAGGATGATATAGACCATCGGAAGGATAATCGCAAGCAGGAATAAACCGAGCAGGATATATCCGATGATCAGGATCACTTTATCGCCTGTTGGATACTTTGAAAATTCACTTTTCTTTTTCTTTTCTGCCATATCCGCCTCCCGATCAAATACCCTTACCTTCGTTCATACCCTGAACGATCTTGTTCATGGTAATCAGAAGGATGACATTGATAACTGTGTTGAACAGACCTACAGCGGTAGAGAAACCGTAGTCACCATCCAGAAGACCTTTTTTATAAACGTAGGTCGAGATGATTTCTGATGTCTTCATGTTCATATCTGTCTGCAGAGCATATGCTTTTTCAAAGCCGATACTCATGATGTTACCTACAGCCATGATGAACTGGATCAGAACGGTGTCCTTGATTGCAGGCCATTCAACTGCCTTGATCTGCTGAATGATGTTAGCGCCGTCAATGACAGCAGCTTCCTTCAGTTCCTTACTTGCATTGGAAAGCGCAGCGGTGTAGATGATGGAAGCCCAACCTGCACCCTGCCAGATTCCGGATGCG
>CACZPD010000251.1 GCA_902782955.1 uncultured Erysipelotrichaceae bacterium | reverse complement strand
GGGAAGCAGAACGTTTTTTGTGACTGACTCGCGGGAGAACCGGGTCTAAAAAACAGCACGTTCTTACTTTACCCAGGCCGATCTGACTGTATGCCTACAGAGCAGAAAGGTCAGGAACATCTGGTGATCCTGACCTCTTTATCTTATCCTTTGAAGTTTTGTCACTTCTACTATGACCAGGTACAGATCTTCCTGATTTCATAATAGAAAAAACCGCCATCAAAAAAGGACAGATCGCTTCTGCCTGTCTGTCCTGCCTTTAACTTAAATATTATCTTGTTATTTAACCGTGATCCTTCCTTCCGGTCCCCGGTAGGATTCAGGGATCGTGCCGAGATACTCAAAGTATTCCATCAACATCGTTACATCCGGCGTCCCGTTCCGGATGATCAGTTCACAGTCTTTGAATACACTGTTTCCGTCACCGGAATTCTGCAGGATATATTCAGTGGATGCGAGCGTATAAGTTTTTTCCGGATCCAGCGGTACATATTCACCGTCCTGCAGGATGTAAACATCTTTTACTCTCCGTTCTCCTTCCACGCCTGCGAACATACCGTTTTCATCCAGTTTTACGGAAGATTCCACCGAAGTATCGATCGTATATTTCAGACCGGATACCTGCAGGAACGCGCCGTATTCACCGACCGCGTTTTCATCGAATACCGGGATCCCCTCCGTTCTCTGCGCGCCGAATTCCAGTGCATCCATGATCTGCTGTCCCGTGCAGTAACAGGAAGAAACATAATTCCCGAACGGCATGACATCCAGAAGATTTCCGTATGTGACATCTCCGGTACTGACCGTTGCGCGTACGCCGCCGGCATTGACCACGGCTGCGTCTGTCCCGGCTGAATAACGGATCGCGTCAGCTACGAAATTCCCTGCATTCGTCTCACGGCTGCGTACCAGACGGATCCCCTGTTCATCTGTGATCGTCAGATCAAAATCAAGCGTTCCTGCCTTTTGTGACAGAATCTTCTCAAGACTTGCGTCAGCTTCTTCGATCTTTTTTACGATCTCTTCATCTTCCCTGTTATATTCCGAAATCAGCACTGTATCGACCGTATGGTCCTTACTGATGATCAGTTCACCGAGATTCTGCATTTTGGTGCCGACGGAAGACAGAAGCACATCCTCCCCGTCCGCATTCGGATAACGGTCACCGATAATGACGGAATGGGAGTGTCCGTCCAGGACAACATCGATGCCCCTTGTGTGATGGATCAGGGAGATGGAATCATTCGGCGCTATTTCCGGTATTGAGCCGAGATGGGCAAGAAGGATGACATAATCCGCTCCTTCACCGCGTGCCGCGTCCACGGCAGACTGTACTTTTTCCGCCAGTTTCATCCCGTCGCTGCTGTCCGCGAAATCATATACAAACCTGTCTCCTTCTTTAAAGAATGCCGGCGTTGAGGAGAGCGGTGTTTCCGGGGTCATAACACCCACAAACGCCACTTTGACACCGCCCAGGTCCTTTATGATATACGGCTTCACATCCGCAAAGATATTTTCACCGCTGCCGGTATATTCCGCGTTGCATGCCGTAAATTCAAACGAAGCCTTTTTCATCAGCTCGCTGAAGCGCGGTATTCCGTAATCAAATTCATGATTGCCGATGGTCACGATATCATATTCCATTGCGTTCATCAGGTCGATGATGATCCCGCCTTTGGAAAGCGTTCCGTATGTCCCGCCCTGCAGATAATCACCAAGATCCACCAGTACGACATTTTCATGTTCTGCTTTTGTGTCATTGATCAGAGCCTTTGATTTGGCAAAACCCAGATTCTCATTCACCCCGCAGTGGACATCACTTGTGAAAAATACATAGATGTCATCATTCTGTTCCTTTCGGGAGGAAGATCCCTGATCCTGTGCGCAGGCCGTACCCAGCATCATCATAAAGACCATCATTATTCTCAGCATTTTTTTCATATGCTTACCTCTCTGCGGTCTATTCCGCAGTACTGTTTTCATTATAAGGCAGCTACGCTTTCCCGGGAAATATACTGTCCAAAACGAAAAACAGCGCAGTGCACTGACTGCGTTGTTATTTTCTGTTCTTCTTTTCCTTTGAACGCTTATCGTTGATGATCTGCATTTCCTTTTCCGTGATCAGTGTCACATTGTTCTCTTTTGCCCATTCCACGCAGCCTTTCAGCACAAGCGGCAGGAATACTCGCGGTACGCCGAGAACGGTCTTCAATGCGTCGTCTGTGAATTTCACAACATCATCTGCCCGGTCTGCCGCATATCGCACGGAATCCAGGGAAGCTTCCCTTACCTGCAGGAGTTCCGCCCGCATCCTCTTCTTCCGGTGATACCAGAAGTTCTTGGAATCCCGGTACCCGTAATCGACCGGCAGCGGCGGAAAGTCCTTTGCCCTGACACCGTTGATGATGGCATCGCTGTACTTTTTCTTCATCAGGATCTTATCGACCTTCAGGATAAAATGGGCACCGAACTTGCTGGTGATGCCGTTGAAGTCATGATACGGGCCTTCATATCCGTTCAGCTGTCCCGGCAGGTCTTTGTCTGCACCGTCCAGTTCCCTGACCCATGTACATTCGATGACCTGTATGGCATCCGTCAGTACTTCCGGACGCTTTTCACCCGTTTCCTCTTCGATCATGCTCTTTTCCCGGCGGAATCTGCACTTCGGCATCTTGTCCTCCGGCCTGTCGCCCGGCCAGGACAGTTTGACTGCCTCTTTGAAGTTTTTCGGATTGTCATCGATAAAGTTCAACGCGCATTTCCCGTTCCTTAAAATGTTCTGTGCTGTATTGGACGAATTCCGGCACGACAGCAGCATCGCATAGTAATCCTTCCCTGCCACATAATACGGCTGAACCAGGGAATACGGTCCGAGATTTGTCTTTCCGTCTTCGCACAATGTGGAAATGATCACTGTCGGCATCGGGAAAAACAGACTGGTCTGATAGAAATTGTCTACGATCCTGAGATTTTCAAAACTGCTCATAAAGTCCCCTTTTACATGGTATCATCTCTC
>CACZPD010000250.1 GCA_902782955.1 uncultured Erysipelotrichaceae bacterium | reverse complement strand
TCTTTTTTGCGGAATTCGGAAAGGAATACACCGGCTATGATCACTGCTGTTCCCAGAAGATGCCGTATGGTAATGGTCTCCTTCAGGATCAGGGCGGATAATATGACACCCGCGATGGGCATTAGATTCATCATCGCAGCTGCGGCTGCGGGATTGGTATTGCGCAGTCCGTAGTTGTACAGAAGCAGGGCGCCGAGCATGCAGCATAAAGCCAGATAAAGCACGGCGAGAACGGCGGAAAATGTTATGGGTCCGATATGGATATGCTCAAAAAACAGCATGGGAACGAAGCAGGCGGTGCCGATCAGGATCTGCAGGTAGGTGACGCTGAATGTATCGCAGTCCCGGGAGATCCGGCCGGTCGTGTAATTGTACAGCGCCCAGAGAAACCCGTTGCCGATCAGGATGAGATTTCCGATCAGGGAACTGCTCTCGGAAGAAGGATTTACCGTCAGGATCAGTACGCCGATGCACGCCATCAGTATTCCTGCGAACTGATTTCCGGAAGGCCGGAAATGATAGAAGACCATGCCGGTCAGGATCGTGATGACCGGATAGGAAGCGGAAATGACGCTGGCATCCGCCGCTGAAGTCATATTGACGGCAATATTTTCGAGGGCATAGTACATCGATGTACCGAGAATGGCTGCCGGAAGGATCTTCTTCATGTCTTCCGCACCGGGATACCGGAAGCTTTTCCGTTTCAGGCGCATCAGGATCAGTGCGGCGGAAGATATGGCAAAGCGGATCAGACACAGGAACAGCGGCGAAAATGTCTGCAGGGCGATCTTATCGGCAATAAAGGAAGATCCCCAGAGGCAGACGGCAGCCATCAGTGCAATGTAATGTTTCCAGGCGTGGTTCATGTGCAATATTGTATTACAAAAAGAAATCCGGTTACAGAACCGGATTACAGAAGATGCATATTGTTTTCTTCGCAGATATCGATCATTTCCTGCGGCCAGATGGATGCCTGTACTTCACCGATATGCGCTTTGTTCAGCAGCAGCATGCACAGTCTGGACTGACCGATGCCTCCGCCGATCGTATACGGGAGCTGTTTTCTCTGGATCATCTGGTGATAAGGAAGTGTCAGCCTTCCTTCGCAGTGTGCCGCGACACACTGGTCGACGATGGACTTTTCATCCACGCGGATGCCCATGGAGGAGATCTCCAGCGCTTTCTGCAGGGAAGGCAGCCAGAACAGAAGGTCGCCGTTCAGGTTCCAGTCGTCATAGTCCGGCGCACGGCCGTCATGCGATCTGCCGCTGCGGGTCAGCGGATAGCCGATCTTCTTGATAAAGACACATTTTTTGTCCTTGACGATGGCATCTTCCCTCTGTTTGATCGTGAGGTCCGGATACATGTCTTCCAGTTCCTGCGCGCTGATGAAGAATACATCATCCGCAAGATGACAGACCGCTTCCGGATATTTGTACCAGACTTCATGCTCCATATGCTTGATGACCTTGAAGATCTCGCGTACGGTCGCTTCCAGTGTTTCCTCGTTTCTCTCATTGCGGGAAATGACCTTTTCCCAGTCCCACTGGTCGACATAGACGGAATGCAGGTTGTCGAGAAGTTCATCGCGGCGGATGGCATTCATGTTGGTATACAGGCCTTCATGCATGCGGAAGCCGTATTTTTTCAGGGCATAGCGCTTCCACTTGGCCAGTGACTGGACAACTTCGATCTTTTCACCGGACATTTCCTGAATATCGAATGTGACAGGTCTTTCAATGCCGTTCAGGTTATCATTCAGACCGGAGCTCTTGGATACAAACAGAGGTGCACTGATCCTTGTGAGCTTCAGCTCCTTGCCAAGTTCCTTCTGAAATGTGTCACGGATGTATTTGATTGCTTCCTGTGTTCGTCTGACGTTCAGTACGGGGTCATAGCGTTTCGGTACTTGTACGTTCATATATTCAGCCTCCCTGGTTTATAATAAAAAGTATTCTACCACAATTGCCCGATATACCGTTAATAAAATTGGAAGAAATATATACGGGAGAAAAGGAGTGCCTATGAAAACACCTCTGATCTATCAGATGACCGCCTATGACTGCGGTCCGACCAGCGTGATCAACGCGTTCCGCCAGCTGTTTGACCGGAAGGAACTGCCGCCGGATCTTCTGAAGATGATCTGGAATGCATGCCTGGATGAATATGAGGAAGGAAAAGCGTT
>CACZPD010000249.1 GCA_902782955.1 uncultured Erysipelotrichaceae bacterium | reverse complement strand
CTTTGAAAAAAGCGATGTTTTCCTCTACGGGCAGCTCGCCCATGAAGAAGGTCTTCAGCAGGAACGGGTTCCTCAGTTCTGCCGGGATGTTGTCTTCCCGGAGCCAGCGAACCAGTTCTTCATGTCCGGCAGGGGTAATGGAAAAAACATTCTTGTCCGGTCTTCCTGTCTGTTCGACATGTTTCCGGCTGATCCATCCCGCTTTCTGCAATGTCTGCAGTTCCCGGTAGATCTGGCTGGTCTGCGCGGACCAGAAATGACTCAGGGAATCCCTGAATACCGTCATGATCTCATAGCCGGTCTTGTCGGAATTGCTGATGAGTCCGAGGATACCATGTTTCAGCATAACACTGCCTCCTTAATATTCCACTTGTGGAATAATATAATATACTTTGTGACTGTTGTCAACACGGACAGGGGGACCATGAAAAAAGCATTTTGAATCCTGCTTTCAAAAAGCACATAAATGCTTTGAAAATCGGTTAAATTCACATTTCTTTCACGGTTTTATATGCAGTATTAAGAGTATAATTTTCTTATAAACATAAAGGGGATCATAATTATGCGAAAAACCAAAATTGTATGCACCATCGGCCCTGCAAGCGAATCCGAGGAAGTTCTCCGCAAACTGTGTCTGAGCGGCATGAATGTCGCCAGACTGAATTTTTCACACGGCACGCATGAAGAACATCTGGAGAGGATCAAGCGGATCAAAAAAGTCAGGGAAGAACTCAATCTTCCGATTGCCATCATGCTTGATACCAAAGGACCTGAATTCCGTATCGGAACATTCAAAAACGGAAAGGTCATGCTGGAAGAGGGCAGCAATTTCACCTTCACGACAGAGGAGGTCGAAGGAGACGAAACAATCGTATCCGTCAGCTACAAGAATCTCGCCAACGAGCTGGAACCTGGGGACAAGATCCTTCTGAACAACGCGCTTCTGGAATTTGAAGTCGTCAGTACAGACGGTACCCGGATCGAGACAAAAGTACTGGACGGCGGGGAACTATCCAACCGCAAATCCATGAGCTTCCCCGGCAAGCATATGCAGCAGATCTATCTCTCCGAACAGGATAAATCTGATATTGCTTTCGGTGTGGCAAATGACATTGACTTCATTGCCTGCTCATTTGTTTCCGTCAAGCAGGATCTGGTGGATGTACACAATCTGCTGAAGTCACTCGGCAAAGATGACTCAGTCGAACTGATCGCCAAGATCGAGAACCAGTCAGGATATGACAATATTGATGAGATCTGCCAGGAATGCGACGGCATTATGGTTGCCCGCGGCGACATGGGCGTAGAAGTAGCGTTTGAACTTCTTCCGGCGATTCAGAAAGACCTGATCTCCCGCTGCCGTATGATCGGCAAACGCGTGATCACAGCGACGGAGATGCTGGAATCCATGATCCATAACCCAAGACCGACCAGGGCAGAAACATCCGACGTCGCCAACGCCGTCTATGACGGAACGAGCGCGGTCATGCTGTCGGGTGAAACTGCCGCAGGTGCTTATCCTGTTCTTGCAGTCAGGGCAATGGCCAAGATCACGGAAGCTGCTGAAAAGTCCATTAACTACGCGAAGAGATTCTATCAGGACGAATTCCAGATTCATAATGATATGGATGCCATTTCTCATGCCACATGCACCATGGCAATGGATGTGAACGCAAAAGCGATCGTAGCCTGCACGATGTCAGGCAGAATTGCCAAGATGGTTTCCAGATTCCGCAGTCCGGTGGATATCATCGGTCTCACCACAAGTGAGAAGACATGGCGCTCCCTTGCGCTTTCATGGGGCGTTACGCCGAAGATGTGTGAAGTCTTCCCGTCCACGGAAGTTCTGTTCTACATGGCAAGAAAGACCGCTGTCGATACGATGGATCTGAAAAAGGATGAGAAAGTCGTCATCACAGGTGCCGGTGTTGCCGGTCAGTCAGGCGGAGCCAACCTGATCAAAGTCGAAACGATCTGAGATTTCACTGACGTATATTAAGGCAGTATGCATAATGCAGACTGCCTTTTATGAAAAAGCGGAAGCATGCATGAATGATGTGCAAATACAGAAACAGTATGTTACTTGTGACATAAAAATAAATATGTTATTATTTTCACAAGTTGAATAACAGGAGGAAATAATATGGCTGAACGTAAAAAAACTGTCAAGGCTTCACCCAAAACAGAAGTACCTGCCGGACCGACACCGGTTGCCGAAGTAAATGAAAAAGTTGCCAAGGCACTGAAGGCGTTGGATGCGTATGCTGCTTACGATCAGGAAAAGATCGATTATATCGTTGCCAAGTGTTCTGTCGCTGCGCTGGACAAGCACGGCGAGCTGGCAAAACTTGCAATTGAAGAGACAGGGCGGGGCGTATTTGAAGACAAGGCGACCAAGAACCTGTTTGCCTGCGAATATGTCGTCAATCATATGCGCAACCAGAAGACTGTTGGCATCATCGATGAAGATCCGGTCAAGGGACTGAAGTATGTGGCTGAACCGGTCGGTGTCGTAGCAGGTATTACCCCGGTCACCAATCCGACATCCACGGCTATTTTCAAATCACTGATCTGTCTGAAGACAAGGAACCCGATCATCTTCGCGTTCCATCCGAATGCGCAGAAATGCTCTGCGGCTGCTGCCAAGATCATGTATGACGCAGCTGTGGCTGCCGGTGCGCCTGAAGACTGCATTCAGTGGATCGAAGTTCCGAGTATGGATGCGACCAGCGCGCTGATGAATCATCCGGGTGTATCCACCATTCTTGCAACCGGCGGAAATGCCATGGTAAAAGCTGCGTACAGCTGCGGAAAACCGGCACTCGGTGTCGGCGCCGGCAATGTTCCTGCCTATATCGAAACAACTGCCGATATCCGTCAGGCTGTTTCCGATGTTGCGCTTTCCAAAGCATTTGACCATGGCATGGTCTGTGCTTCCGAACAGGCAGTTATCGTTGATAAAGAGATCTACGATGATGTGAAAAATGAGTTCCTTCACTACAATGTCCACTATGTGACAAAGGAAGAAAAGAAGAAGCTGGAACGCTTCATGTTCAATGCGGAAGCCTACGGGGAAGGCTGCGAAACAGCGAAACTGAACGGCAGCGTTGCGGGTAAGAGCGCATACTGGATCGCCCAGCAGGCCGGTTTTGAAGTAGATCCCGATACATCCATCATCATCGCCGAATGCAAGGAAGTCGGACCGAATGAACCGCTGACAAGGGAAAAACTGTCTCCGGTGCTGGCAATGCTGAAAGCAGAAGATGTAAGCGACGGTGTGAACAAGGCGGAAGCGATGGTCATGTTCAACGGTACCGGTCATTCCGCTGCCATCCATACAGCGAATGAGGATCTGGTCAGGGAATACGGACGCCGCATCAAGGCATGCCGCATCATCTGGAATTCTCCTTCCACATTCGGCGGAATCGGCAATATCTATAATTCCTTTATTCCGTCAATGACCCTGGGCTGCGGTTCCTACGGTCACAACAGTGTTTCTGACAATATCAGCACGATCAACCTGCTGAATATCAAGAAAGTCGGTGAAAGGAGAAATAATATGCAATGGTTCAAGATCCCTTCCAAAATCTATATTGAGAAGAACTCCATTGAATACCTGCATGACATGCGGGAAATGAGCAAAGTCTTCATCGTCACCGATCAGAGCATGGTCAAGCTGGGATACGTCGATAAAGTAACAGACCAGCTGGCACAGAGGATCAACAAAGTCACTTATGAACTGTTCTGTGACGTTGAACCGGATCCGTCGATCCAGACGGTCCGCAAGGGACTGGAACTGATGAACGCGTTCCAGCCGGATACGATCATCGCCCTCGGCGGCGGATCAGCTATGGATGCCGCAAAGGGCATGTGGCTGTACTATGAACATCCGGAAGTCAACTTCGATGATCTGAAACAGAAGTTCATGGATATCCGCAAGCGTGCCTTCCAGTATCCGGAACTCGGCAAAAAAGCAAATCTGGTATGTATCCCGACGACATCAGGAACCGGTTCGGAAGTTACACCGTTCGCTGTCATTACCGACAAGGAAACACATATCAAGTATCCGCTGACCGACTATTCCCTGACGCCTACAGTAGCCATTATCGATCCGGCTCTGACCATGACACTGCCGCCGTCCATTACTGCAAATACCGGCATGGATGTCCTGACGCACGCAGTTGAAGCGTATGTTTCCGTTCTGGCATCTGACTTTACGGATGCCCTGGCGCTGAAAGCCGTACAGATGGTATTCGAATATCTGCCGCGTGCCGTACACAACGGCGCAAACGATCCGGAAGCACGTGAAAAGATGCATAATGCCTCCGCAATGGCAGGTATGGCATTTGCCAATGCATTCCTCGGAATGAACCATTCCCTGGCACATAAGGTCGGTGCGGAATTCCATGTTCCTCACGGACTTGCCAACGCGATCTTCCTGCCGTACACGATCCGCTACAACGGAACGAAACCGGAAAAGCCGGGTATCTGGCCGAAGTACAAGCATTATAATGCGGATCTCAGATACTGCGAGCTGGCACAGGCGATCGGTCTGAAAGTAGAATCCCTGGAACAGGGCGTTGAAGCTTTCGCCAATGCCGTAACCACCCTCGGTCATGACAGCGGTATCGAAATGAAGTTCTCCGCTTTGCCGTATCTCAACGAAGAAGACTGGATGAACGCAGTTGAAAAGCTCTCCTATCTCGCCTATGAAGACCAGTGCTCACCGGCAAATCCGCGTGTACCGATGGTCCGCGATATGCAGGAGATCCTGAAGAACGCATGGACAGGTGAGGTCATTCACTACAAGCACCGCTGATCCCGCATAGCACAAAGAACACAATAAAGGCGTCGGTTCCCGCAGGGAAAGACGCCTTTTCCTTTCTTCAGGCAGAAAATTCCCGGCAGTGAAAAACCGGCTGCGTATTTCTGCGGCCGGTGTAAAAGATATAGTATTTTTGAATGATGATCAGTTTTCAAATTCAAAAACATAGCGATTCAGTTTGAAGGTGAAGTGACCATTCCCGTTATCTATAAAGTCCTGCGAGACAAATATGGCCCCGCGCGCCTGATATGTTCCTTCTTCAGACTGATATTCAATATCATCCGGCTGGAACATCGTTGCTATGTAAGGAATGGAGGTAAATGGCGCTGTGAGATATGCCAGATGCCATCCTAATTCTGCTTTTCGATATGCCATGACACATCCTCCTGCCCGGGCAGTATTATCTGAAGCTACCTCATTGGTGAAGAACGGATAATCCGTGACCATCCTGCCGGGTTTGAGATGTTTATATTCGACACTAAAATAAAATAACTTAGAGCCTTCTCCCGCGTCCAGACCATTTTCTGCTTTCAGAAGGAACGTATCATCCGCCTCGCCGGAAATATAGTCTGCGAAACCGGCATCGACCAGGGTGAATTCATATTCATCTGTCGTGATGGTATCGCCGATTTTGTAGATCTGGTCTCTTGAAGAAATTTCTGCAGGTTCAGTTGTGTTGCTTTCTTCCGGTGCTGTTTCCGTTTCCCCCGGTTTGGATTCGGATTCCGGTTTTGCGGATGAGCCGCATCCTGCCAGGGAAGCAGTCAGAAGAATGGACAATAATACATGAAAAGATCTGTTTTTGGACATAACGTTGACCTCCTGTCATATCCGGCTTCGTCCGGATACGCTTTCTATGAAAGTATTGTATCACGCATCTGAATTCATGATTCATCTTCCGGAAAAACCCGGTATCGGAACATGAAAAAGGGATGTGTTCAGTAATCACATCCCGTTTCACTGCAGTCTTTGAAGACCAGTTCAAAATCTTCATTCCACTGGATCATGAACCGGTATTCATTTTTTTCAGGATCCCGCAGGATAAAGTAATTTGGTTTTGTTTCATAGAACCGGACATTCAGAGCCGGTCTGTGCTTGCGGTCTTCGCCGATCTCAGCCGTGCTGATGCGGGAATTGTCGCTTGTGACGGACCAGTTTTCGTTGACCGGGTATTTTTCGGTATCCAGCCTGACATCTGCGGCGTAGATCAGTTTCGGCGCAAGCAGTGTTCTGACCAGGGCAATATACATCGCAATGATGATCACAGCCACCAGAGCTATTATGCCCTTCCATATTTTTGTTTTTTTATCTTCTGTCATTTTCTTTATCCGTATTTATTATGCTATGCGGCATTGCTGTCCTGCTGTTCATCTCCGGCAGGAGGAGTGCTGCTGATCATATCGTTTCTCAGCAGGGCTTCGAGGGCTTTCATATCCGCGTTCATAATGCGTTCATTTTTTTCTTTGATTTCCGCAATGTTTTCCTGGAGTGCTTTGTTGATCACACCGGTCAGGGAAATGATTTTATTCTTCATTCCCGTTACTGTTTCGTTTTCGCCGAACGGTTCCAGGTCTGCGTACTGCTTCAGGACTTTCAGGAGGGAGGGCAGATACAAGGTATACATTTTATTCATTTTGCTGTTGTCTTCTTCTGTCTTCAGTCTCTCGAACTGTTTCAGCAGATCACTGCATTGTTTCAGGGAAGAGGATATTTCCGCATCATTGATATATTCGTCCGCTTTCTCCACCGCTTTGTATATGAGCAGGGGAGAAACGCTCTTTTCTTCCCTTGGTTCTTTGGATGCCGGTTTCGGTTTTGGCTTGTACTGTTTGTTTTTCACAGCCTTCAGCATCTGCTGTTCATCTTCAAAACGCGCGGCTTCCTTACGGTCGTGCCAGCCCTGGATTCCCGGTTTTATTAAGCTGTTGATCAGGAATGAGAAGAGATATGCAATTCCGGCAATGCATCCCAAAAAAACACCCATGGCACAGAGCCACAGAATCAGACCGAATATTATTGCAAGAATCATACTTATCATTCCGATCTCTCCATATCCATTTAAACACAGCAGGATCATTCCTGGTCCGCAGTTTCATTATATACATCACGGAAAAGTTCAACAAGTAACGGAAACCTATACTGAAAAGGGATACAATAATATTAAATATTTCCGGAGGTGAGATCATATGCTGGTAATTGTATTTCTGATTTCCCTGATTCCGGCAGTTATTCTTTATTTCTGGCTGAAGAATAAGATCAAGGATGACCCGGCGTATAAAGAAACATGCCGGAAGGCACTGATCAGAGGCCTTTTCAGTACGCTGCCTGTCGTACTTACATCAATGGTTCTGAATATCGTGTTCGCGCTCCTGATCAAGGATCACGAATCCCTTCTTTATATCGGGCTTTATAATTTCTTCGTCCTTGCTTTTTCAGAAGAGGCCTGCAAGATGTTTATGATGCTGCATCTGAAAAAGAGTTCATATCCATGGTCATGGATGGAAACACTGATCTTCATGACGATCGTAGGGATCGGGTTTGAACTGCTGGAATCGATCGTATACGGCTTTATGACCAACGCGATGCAGATGCTGGTAAGGGGAGCAACCATGATGCATGCCGTCTACGGTATGATCATGGGCTATTTCTGGGGGAAAGCGGAATATACAGGGAAGAAGATTTATTGTGTACTTTCATTTGCGGTTCCGTGGATCCTGCATGGTGCGTATGATTTTTCACTGAAGGACACTGTCAGTGAGATCAATGATTTCCTGCTGTTCCTGCCTCTGATCCTGGTCGTGATCAATATGATCGTCCTCTTCCGGACGATCCGGCTGATCCGAAAAGAACGAAGCAATGACAAATACATGCTCGCCGCTGCAGATCAGCGTAACGTATAAACACTGCAAAAAATCCCGTATTGCATAAATACGGGATAAATTTCTGTATGCTTTATACAGGAAGGAATCAGTCTATATCCAGTTCGGTGACTTCCTTCGGGTATTCTCTGAGTTCGTCGCTTTCATGAAGCGGATTCCAGACCTGGGCAAAGAAAGGATCAACTTTGGCACGCTGTCCGTAATTCCAGCTTGTGCGTTCACATTCAGGACACCAGTGACCGCCTTCAAGGATGAGCCGGGGGCTGGCATCGAAAGTATGTCCGAATGCACAGCGGCAGGTCAGTTTTGTTTTCCAGTCTCCTTTGATCATCGAAGTGCTGAGCAGTTCACCGCCGCGGAATTCCACGGCTTTTTTCATGTCTTCGTATGTGAGTTCTTCTTCCGGTTTTGTTTCGTCATATCCGTGGTCGATAGGCACAACGGTATCCCAGTCGGTGAAATGATCCATCTCACTGGCTTTCTCCGGAATGGCTTCCCATGCCTTGCGGCTTCCCCAGTAGGCATCGATATGATCTTCCATGTTGTTGTCCAGCCAGTGCTTGGTTCCGTGTTCGGAATTCAGTGCGTCTTTGAATGTTCCCTTGATGATGGCTCCCATCATTTTTTCACCGCCCGGAAGGGCACAGATCTTCTTTCCGCCTTCAGCAGCCGGACCGAGTTCTTTCAGATATGCATCCACGAAATACTGGATACTGTCGCTGCGGAAATGCAGGTAGTCTTCGAGTTTGTCGGAATCCAGATAATACTGTCCGTGGAAATTTCTGGTAGCTGTATATTTTGCGTCTATGACATAATCAAGATTCTTTATGCCGATCTCACCATACATCCGCCTGTACATCTCATACGTATCGATGCGGCACGGTTCGCCGCCGCCGATATTGTAGATGTGGCCCCAGAATTTCGGATCCAGCGTACCTTCAGTATCAAACGCGCAGAGATTGCGCATGGCAGTGCCGCTGTCACGGTCTGATACATATTCGAGAACATTGTCCAGGCAGTTATGGAACTGGATGGCGTCACGGATCTTTGCCATGGCTTCACCGATGATGCCGGTCTGACGGAGGCTGACCCAGTATTTCAGCCCGCTTTCGATGACATAGCGTTCGGCCGCGATCTTGGATACGGCATAGTAGTCGAACATGCTGGGCTTGATCGGATCGCCGACTCTGCCCCAGTGGATCGGGGGCATGCGGTCGCCGGTCTCGGCAACGGTACCGATATAGACGAACTTATAGGTTTCCGTCTTCCCGCAGGCATGGACCGTGTCGATGAGGTTGCGGGTCGAACCGAAATTGTTTTCCATGGCCTTTTTCGGATAATAATCAGCTGCCGGGGAAACGAATGCCGCGATATGCAGGCACATGTCACTTGCCTGTACGCAGGCAGATACATCATCTTTGTTCAGCAGGTCGCCGAAGCGCACCTTGAAACCGGGCGTGCCGATAAAGCGCTCGAACAGTTTCCTGTTCTTGGCGCTGTCGCGGACAAGGATCTGCAGATCATAAAGCTTTCCCAGATCCGGAAGCATCTTCTGAAAACTGGCATAACCCATACCGCCGCCGGCACCGGTCATGAATACAACGGGACGTGACATCGTTTATTCTCCTTTCATGCCGAGTACATCTTTCTTGTTTACGATGATGTCACGGCACAGGAGGATGGAATCGCCGATCGCACCGTCAATGTCATCTTCCGTGACGCCGAGTTCAGCGGCTCCTTCATTTTTGAAAATAAAGAGATTGCTGCACATGATATCGGCGAATTTGACCATCTGGAGTCCGCCCTGGATACCGTTGGCTTCCTGTTCCTTCATGATGTTCTTTCCGCCCATGGCATACATCCACTTCGGGATCGTAATGATCTTTTTCTCAGGAACACATAAATACTTATGAACGATCCGCAGCATTTCCTTCCATGTCATATTGTAGTAGCCGATCGGATAGCATCTGCCGCCTTTATTGCGTTCGAGGGCACCGGCGATCGCCTGTCCGACCTGGTGGACAGTGACCATGGCAGTGCCGCCCGGCGGATACATTGTCACTGCCGGCATGCTCATGATCTGTTCAACAAGGAATACCCATACCGGTTTGCGTCCGGGCTGTGTACCGAAGATATACGGGAGTTCCAGAACAGCTACAGAAAGATCATCCGAAGCATGGCTCATGGCAACAGCTTCCTGGTCGATCCGGCTGCGGATATACGGATGCCATTTCGTCAGTTCCTTTTCCGGCCATTTCTTGGCCGCATAGGAGAAGTAGGAACCAAGGACCACGGCATGTTTAACACCGCATTCCTT
>CACZPD010000248.1 GCA_902782955.1 uncultured Erysipelotrichaceae bacterium | reverse complement strand
TTCCATGATATCTACGGCATTGGATGCGGCACCTTTGCGGATCTGATCCCCGCAGCACCACAGTGCAAAGCCCTTTTCACTTGTCAGATCCTTCCGGATCCGGCCGACATATACCAGGTCCTGGTTGCTGGTTTCAAGCGGAGTCGGGACATGGTCTTCGCACAAAACGACGCCTTCCTGTTCCTTCATGGCCTTCAGGATATCTTCCTGCGCAAGCAGGTCTTCCGTTTCAAATACAACGCTGATGGAATGGCTGCGGTATACCGGGACACGCACGCATGTGCAGGTGACCTGGAGGGAAGGATCATGCAGGATCTTCCTGCCTTCGTTCTGCATTTTCATCTCTTCCGTCGTATACCCGTTTTCCGTATAGGAACCGATCTCTGCGATACAGTTGTATGCGATCTGCGCCGGGAAGACGGACGGGGAAACTTCCTCGCCCTTTTCAATTGCCCGGATCTCATCCGTCAGTTCGTTCAGACCGGGAATACCGGCGCCGCTGACAGCCTGGAACGTCGTTGCCGTCACCTTGCGCAGCGGTGAAAGTTTATGGATACCGGCAAGCGCCATATAGGTAATGATCGTGGAACAGTTCGGGTTGGCAATGATCCCGTTATGTTTCAAAGCATCTTCCCCATTGATCTCGGGAATGACCAGGGGTACATCATCTTCCAGACGGAATGCGCTGGAGTTGTCGATATACACTGCGCCGGCCGCTTTGATCAGGGGACGGTACTGCTTGGAAAGCGCGTTGGATACGGCACCGAGTACATAATCAAGACCGTCAAAGCATCCTTCCTTCACCGTCTGGATCGTCAGGACACCGTCTTTGTAAGGAACTGTTTTCCCAGCGGATCTTTCACTGGCGAAAAGACGGATCTCTTCAGCGCTGATCTTACGTTCTTCTATGCATTCCAGCATCTGTCTGCCGACCGCTCCGGTCGCACCGATAATACCTATTTTCATAACATTTTCCTCTCTTCGATAATAAATTTGTCATATATGCAGCGTATTGCTTTTTCAAAATCACGGTTGGCGACGCCGACGATGATCGACAGTTCGTCGCAGCTCTGGCTGATGACCTTGATATTGACTGAATTTCGTCCGAACTCGGAAAGGATACTGCCGGAAATACCCGGGAGCGCCTTCATTCCCCTGCCGACTACGCCGATCAGGGCAAGATGGTCTTCGATCTTCACATCATCCGGATTGATCTCTTTCTTGATGCGTCCGACGATCTCGTACAGGCAATGGCTGACGAATTCGCTCAGGACAATGATGGAGAATGTGTCGACCGTGGTCGGCGCGCTCTCGATCGAAACGTTGAAATCCTCAAAGATCTTCAGCAGTTTGCAGAGAAACCCGACTTCCGCGGAAGCATGGCTCTTTGTCACTGTAATGACCGTATAATCCTTCCTGCCGGTGATGCCGGTAATGGCATGCGGCGGGAACTGGCTGTCGATCTCCGCGCAGTCATTCATGATGATCGTACCGGGGTTATCCGGTTCATTCGTATTCAGCACATTGATCGGGATATTCTTGACCCTGACCGGGAATACTGCGTCATCATGCAGGACATTGGCACCCATATAGCTGAGTCCGCGCAGTTCGTTGTATGTGATATGCGGGATCCGGATCGCGTTTTTGATGATCCGCGGATCCGCAACCATGAAGCCGCTGACATCCGTCCAGTTTTCATAGATATCCGCATCGATCGCGTTGGCGATCACCGCGCCGGTGATATCGCTTCCGCCCCGGCTCATGACCTTGATCACGCCGTTTGGCATGGCACCGTAGAAACCCGGGATAACGACCCGTTCCGCATCGCTGCAGCAGGCCGCAACACGTTCCCGGATCCTGTCCAGATCCAGCGAGCCGTCATAGTGGAACGCGATCACATCAGCCGCGTCCACGAATTTCGCGCCGAGATATTCCGCCAGGCAGATACCGGTCAGATATTCACCGCGGCTGACCAGGTAGTCCGTCGATGTTTCATGTTTGATCAGATTGCGGATCTTATCAAATTCCTTTTCCAGATCCACTTTCAGGTTCAGTTCCTTCTTGATGCGCATGTATTTGTCAACGATTAGACGGAACAGGGATTCATAGGACACGCCGTATTTGATATGGGCATGGCACAGATACAGAAGATCCGTAACTTTATGGTCTTCATGCGATTCCTTTCCGCATGCGCTGGTAATGATAAACTTGCGGGAAGGATCCGCTTCGGCAATCTTTTTTACTTTTTTGAACTGTTCGGCATTCGCAACGCTGGAACCGCCGAATTTCGCTACCTTGATCATTCTGCCACCTCCGCAAGAAATAATGCCGGATCGCCGCATGCACGGACTGCCGGGAGCAGTTCATCCATGGAGACCGCTTTTGTCAATATCGCATCCTCACCGGCCTTTTCCGCTGTCAGATCAGCGAATGCCTCCGGATCTGCGGTGCGGATATACCATACAGCCTTGTCCTGATTGACCGTTTCCGGAGCACGTGTCTTTTCAGCCGCGAAACGGTGCGTATGGGTAACGATATCGACCATATCCTGCACGACCGCATGGGCTGTCGGAAGCGATCCCGCCCCCTGGCCGATGAATACGGCCTTGCCCAGGGTCTCACTGACGCTTTCGATCGCGTTGTAATTCTGCAGGATACCCGCAAAGGTATCATCCGCTTTCAGGAATACCGGACGGACCAGGACGGAGATGCCCTCATCGTTCCTCTTTCCGGAGCCGATCAGTTTGCATACAAGACTGCGGCTGCGTCCCCAGTCCAGATCTTTTTTCCGGATATGGCGGATGCCGAATACCGGGATCTTCTCCGGGTCGATCCAGCGGTCAAATGCGGCCGCGGCAGTGATGCTGCACTTGTAGCGCACATCCATGCCGTCGATATCATCGGAAGGATCCTGCTCCGCATAGCCGAGCTTCTGCGCTTCCGCAAGCATATCCGCGAATTCCTTTCCTTCGCTGTACATGCCAGAAAGAATATAATTCGTTGTGCCGTTGAAAATGCCCCGGAATGAATCCGGCATCTCGATCCGCCGGATGCGCGTCAGATCCGCGATCCAGGGGATACCGCCGCCGACAGAAGCTTCATAAGCAAGCGTCACATGATGCGCTTGAGCTGTTTCCATCAGTTCCTCAAAAAAAACAGCAAGCATCTTTTTGTTGGAAGTCACCACATGTTTCCCGCTTTCCAGCGCTTTCTTTACAAAGGTATGTGCCGGTTCCAGTCCGCCCATGCATTCTGCCGCAAGTCCGATCTCCGGATCATTCAATATATCATTGAAATCCAGTGTCGTGCGCGGGTCTGTCATCTCACTCTCATCTTTGACGAGGATCCGTTTTACTTCCAGCCTGTCCAGCTCATCTGTGCGTCCGGAATCGATGATCCGGCTGACACCGCTGCCTACGACACCATGTCCAAGTAATGCAATCTTCATAAAGCACCTCAGTTCTGTTTTCGTGCTGATTACACTTGTTTTCAGCATACGAACATGTTATCATTCTGAAAGATTCTTTACAAGGAGAAAATTATGACGCAGTTTATCAGCACCAGAGATCATGCCAACCGTGTGAGCGGTCACGAAGCCATTATCCAGGGGCTTGCCCGTGACGGCGGACTGTTCACGCCGGAGGAGATATCCTTTACCGTTGATCCGGCTTCCCTTGCCGGCAAAACGTATCAGGAAACCGCGGAGATCATCCTCTCTGCGTTCTTCAATGACTATACACAGGAAGAGATCCATAACTGTGTCATATCCGCATATGACAGTAAATTTGACGATCCTGCTGTCGTGCCCCTCAGGA
>CACZPD010000247.1 GCA_902782955.1 uncultured Erysipelotrichaceae bacterium | reverse complement strand
GCAGGGAAAGAAAGATCCCGGTGCTGTTCGTACATTACGAACTGTCCGGCTTACCGGCGGATGATCAGATCATGGATGCCGGGAAGATCAGCTTTGAAAACTTTGAGCATGTACTTGAAGAAACAAGGAGTTTTCCGAAAGAAAAGCGGGACAGGAAAAAAGACAGACGGCAGAATATCTTCGCGGCAGTTCTTGTTTTCATCGCTGCTGTATTCCTGATTGGCTTCCTGTCAAAGCTTTTGCCGCCCGTCTCATCCGCAATGTCCGCGGAACCGGTCAGCGAGAGTGAAGAGATCCTTTCAAAATACGGAAACAGCGTTGTCCAGGTGTGGACGATCGGATCCTTCGGTGATTCGGTATTCCGCGGGACAGGCTTTGCGGTGACAGAGGACGGCTATATCGTTACGAACGCGCATGTTGTAGATCATCCTTCTTCCCGCTACAGGATCGTGGCCGGTCAGGAGGCTATGGAGGCGGAACTGACTGCCGTATCGGAAGAACAGGATATCGCGCTTCTGAAAGTATCCGGATATTTTCCCCAGTATCTTTCATTTGATGACGGGGAAAAGGAATACGGTTATATCCTGTACGCGGTCGGTTATCCGGAAAACAAAAGAAAAACAGCCGCGGAAGGGTATTATCTGAAAGAACGTATTGAAAACGGGAAAGGCAGGTATGAGGTGATCGTCATGGATCTGAAACCGGGCAACAGCGGTTCACCGGTCATAGGACGGGACGGGAAGGTTGCCGGCATCGCTTCAGCCGTCAGTAAAGATAATGAAGAGATCGGGTTCATGGTGCCGGCAGATGTATGTATGGACTTCCTGAAAGACAAGATATTTCTGAAATAAACATGTTGTTGCGTTATGATGGAATATAGAAAGAGAAATGAATCATGACAGAAAATGAAACGATCAGATACTACGATGATCACGCGGTATCCTATGCCGAAAGCACGGCAGGGGCACAGATGAAATATGCCCGTGAAAAATTCCTTTTCTACATACAGCACGAAGGAAAGATACTGGATCTGGGCTGCGGATCCGGAAGGGATACGATCTTCTTTCTCAAAAAGGGGTATCAGGTCACAGCCGCGGACGGAAGCGAACAGATGTGCCGGGAAGCGGAAAAGCGGACAGGCATACCCGTGCGTCATATGCGTTTTGATGAGCTTTCTGAAAAGAATGTCTACAACGGCATCTGGGCTTGCGCGTCGCTTCTGCATACACCGTACGCGGAACTTGAGGATATCATGAAGAAGATCATGGATGCGCTCGTGCCGGAAGGGACAGTATACGCGTCATTCAAATACGGCACAAAGGAGGAAATGCGTGACGGCAGATACTACACGTATCTGGATGTGGAAAGACTGTACAGGATCCTTTCCCGTGTACCCGGCTGTCTTCTGCTCGAATGCTGGAAGAGCCATGATGTGCGGAAAGAAATGAACAGCCAGATGTGGCTGAATTTCATTGCCAGGAAAACCGATCCGGCTGCGCTGGCGCCGGCAGGTATCATAGGATAATCAGGAATACTGCAGGAGGAGGACAGATGATTCCCGAAAAATTCAAGAATTACATGTTTAATGAAAACGATTTTATGCCCGATAACTATAAATCGGAAGACGCAGAAAAGGAAAAGCTCGTCAAAAAGCTGGCAGCGCTGATCACGGATGATCTGCAGATGTCGGGACGACCGAAAAAGATCAGCCCGAATGACCCGGATTTCTGGCTGCTGGACAGACTGCTGACAAAGGATGAAGTCAGATTCATGCTGTCGTTTAAAAAGAAGAGGGTCGTGAAGCTGACAGCTGCGGACCTGGCGGAAAGGAACAATATCTCTGAAGAGAAGGCAGAAGAAATCGCCATGCATATTGCGGAGATCGGACTGCTGGAATTCGACCGTGAAAATGACGAACATCAGAAGCAGTACTTCATCCCCAAATGGGTCGTAGGTTCCGGAGAATACATGATGATGAACGGGAAGCTGACAGAAGAGCATCCCGAAGTCGCGACATTCTTCAATTACGCTTCCAGTGTACCGGTCGGAAAAGTTGCACATATGGTTCCTCCGGGAGGCGGCGGACTGGGAATGCATGTCATCCCGGTGGAAAAGGCGATCCAGGCGGAAAACCGGGCGGTTGATCTGGAACGGCTTTCCTACTGGCTGAAGAAATATGACAAGTATGCCGTTGATGTCTGCAGCTGCAGAAGACAGCAGCGTATCCGCGGGGAAGGCGCCGGTGATGTTGAGGATTATTACTGCATCGCGCTCGGTGATATGGCTGAATACCTGGTGGAAACGAAAAAGGATGCCCGCTATGCGACATATGATGAAGTCATCGCGCTGCTGGAGAGGGCAGAGAAGAGCGGGTTTGTGCACCAGATCACGAACCTGGACGGCGAAGACAAGATCGTCGGCATCTGCAACTGCTCGAATTCCACCTGCAACGCGCTGCGTACATCACAGCTGTTCAATACACCGAACATGTCCGCTTCCGCATACCGTGCGCACGTGGATACACAGAAATGTGTTGCCTGCGGAAAGTGTGTTGAAGTATGTCCGGTCGGAGCGGCGAAACTCGGAAGAAAACTATGTCTGAAAGACGGTTCACAGGCGGAATATCCGAAGATGGAACTGCCCGACAGTGAAAAATGGGGACCGGAGAAATGGAATAAGAATTACCGTGAAGACGCGAAGATCAACTGCTACGATACCGGTACTTCACCATGCAAGACTGCATGCCCTGCCCATCTTGCGGTGCAGGGATATATCCGCATGGCTGCCGAAGGCAGATATCTGGACGCGCTGAAACTCATCAAGCAGGATAACCCGCTTCCGGCTGTATGCGGCGCGGTATGCAACAGAAGATGTGAAGACCGCTGTACAAGAGGCCTGATCGATGAACCGGTCGCTATTGATGAAATCAAGAAATTCATTGCAGCGCAGGAACTGAAGGAAGAGAACCGGTATGTGCCTGAATGCTGCAACGATATCGGTGAGCAGTGGGATGACAGCTATAAGGTCGCTGTGATCGGTGCCGGTCCGGCAGGACTTTCTGCCGCGTACTATCTGCGCAGATCCGGATATCCGGTTACGGTTTTTGAAAAAGAAAAGGAACCGGGCGGAATGCTGAGATACGGTATTCCTTCCTTCCGTCTGGAAAGAAGCGTTATCGACGCGGAGATCGATGTCATCAAAAAGATGGGAGTCCAGTTCCGGTTTGATACAGAGATCGGAAAAGATGTTTCGATCCGGGATCTCAGGAACGAAGGGTATAAGGCATTCTTCGTTGCCATCGGCATGCAGGCAGGAAGAAAAGCCGGCATCCCGAATGAAGAATACGCGGAATCCGGCGTGGATTTCCTCCGCCGCGCCAATGCGGATCACAGTAAGATCCTTTCCGGCAAAACAGTCGTGATCGGCGGCGGCAATGTTGCCATCGATGTAGCCAGATGCGCGCTGCGTGCCGGTGCTTCTTCCGTGGAAATGGTATGTCTGGAAGGACCGGACGCAATGCCGGCCGCGAAAGACGAGATCCGCGAAGCAAAGGAAGAAGGCATCACCATCAAGAACTGCTGGGGACCGAAAGAGATCCTGGCAGAAGACGGAAAGATCACAGGCATCGTCCTGAAACAGTGCATCCAGGTCTATGACAAGGACGGGAAATTCGCGCCGCAGTATGATGAGACCGAACTGAAAACAGTGGAATGTGATCATGTGCTCCTCTCTATCGGGCAGGCACCTGTATGGGGTTCCCTGCTGGAAGGAACAAAGGCTGAACTGCGTCCCAACGGCACAGTCATCGCAGATCCGGTCACTCTCCAGACTGGTGAGCCGGATATCTTTGCGGGCGGTGATATTTTCCATGGTGCGCGCTTTGCGATCGACGCGATCGCCGACGGCCGTGAAGCGATGGTCTCCATCAACCGCTTCGTCCATCCGGGTCACTCCCTGACGATCGGCAGGGATCTGCGTGAATTTATCGAACTTGACCGGGATGATATCTTTGTGGAATCCTACGACAATGCAAAACGGCAGGCACCCGGCATGAAGCCCGGAGAAGCTGCCGCAACATATGAAGACCTGCGTCTGCCGTTAACGGAAGAGCAGGTGCGCAGGGAAGCGGAACGCTGCCTGAAATGCGGTGCTACTACTGTTGATACGAACCGCTGCATCGGCTGCGGTCTGTGTACGACAAGATGTGAATTCGACGCGATTCATATTGAAAGGGATATGCCGCAGAATACAAAGATGTATACTGCGGAGGAAAGCAAGCTGAAGGCGATCCTGCCGTATATCGTGAAACGGGAGATCCGCATCAGGACGAAGAAGAAATAACAGGAAACCTGCCTATGTATGAAATTTATGAAACAAAACTGCATCTGACGGAAGATAACGACAGGAATGCGGAACAGAATAAGAATTATCTGAAGGAAAAAGGCATATTCATGGTCAACCTGATGGGGTCACCCGGGGCAGGAAAAACAAGTCTGCTGAAACTGACCATCGATGCACTGAAAAACAAATACCGGATCGGTGTCATGGAGGCGGATGTGGATTCGGATATCGATGCGGCAGCGATGCACGCGCTCGGTGTCGATGTCATCCAGGTCCACAGCAGCGGCCTGTGTCATATGGATGCGGATATGACCCGTCAGGGACTGGAGAAAATGAACCTGGAAAACCTTGATGTCGTCTTTCTGGAGAATATCGGCAATCTGGTATGCCCGGCGGAATTCGATGTCGGGGCAGCGCAGAAAGTCATGATCCTGTCTGTTCCGGAAGGGCATGACAAACCTCTGAAATATCCGCTGATGTTCCGGGTCAGCGACTGCCTGATCATAAACAAGATCGATACCGCGGAGATCTTTGATTTTGATATCGATACATGCCGCAGATATGCGGAAGAACTCCACCCCGGCATCACGATCATTCCCCTGAGCGCAAAGACAAAAGAAGGAAGTGAAGCGTGGATCCGCTGGCTGGAAGAAAAAATCGAAGAATGGAGGAAGGCATGAAAGTCATTGAACTGCATAAATCTGTAACAGCATCCAATGACAGGGATGCGGAAGGACTCCGGAAGGAAATGAAAGAGAAAGGCGTACTGCTGATCAACCTTATGAGCTCGGCAGGCAGCGGAAAGACGACATTGCTCTCGAGAACGATACAGGATCTTGCGGGCAAGGCGAAGATCGCTGTGCTGGAAGCGGATATCGAATCGGCAGTGGACGCGGAACGCATTGAAGCCCTCGGCGCGAAAAGCATCCAGGTACATACCGACGGCATGTGCCACATGGATGCCGGCATGACCAGGAAAGGCATCGAGGAGATGGGTGTAGACGGCATGGATATTGCGTTTCTGGAAAATGTCGGAAACCTGATCTGCCCGGCTGAATATGATACCGGCGCCGGCAGGAATGTCATGATCCTGTCTGTTCCGGAAGGAGATGACAAGCCGTATAAATATCCGCTGATGTTTGAAAAGAGCGATGTACTGGTCGTTACAAAAACAGATGCGCTGCCGTACTTCGAATTTGATCTTGGCAAGGTGGAACACCGTGCCCGTCAGCTGAATCCGCATATCGAGATCTTTCCCGTATCCGCAAAGACCGGTGAAGGAATGGATGCCTGGGAAGAGTGGCTGCTGAAGGAAACAGAAAGCTGGAAATCCCATGCATGAACTCGGCATCGTGACACATGTGATGAAAACACTGGAAGATGTTGCGAAAGAAAACCATGTTACGAAGATCGGCTCGGTCACACTGGAAGTAGGGGAGGTATCCGGCATCATAACGGATTACTTTACTGACTGCTGGGATTATTTCAAAAAGAAAAAGCCTTTGTTTGAAGAATCTGTCCTGAAACTGGAGATCACGCCTGCCGTTACATACTGCGAAGGATGCGGCCGGACATATGAGACCGTAAGATACGGGAAGATCTGCCCGCACTGCGGCAGTCCGGAGACCTATCTCCTGGTGGGAAACGAATGCTCCATCAAGGAAATAGAAGCCGAAACGGATGAATAGATGATGCCTGCATACACAGTGTATGCAGGCATTTTCCCTGTTTATCATGTATAATAAAAACCGGCATCGAACCCGCGTTTCCAACCTTTATAAAAGCGTCCGAGGTTCGGTGCCTTTCATAATGGCAAAAATCCTTTTTTTATATGCAGAATACAATGTTCACACCGTATACTATAGATACAAGGAGAACAGTAATCATGAAAAAGAATGTATTCCCTGAAGGTTTCCTGTGGGGCGGCGCTACTGCAGCGAACCAGTTTGAAGGCGGATGGAACGAAGGCGGAAAAGGTCTTTCCGTTCCGGACTGCACGAGCTATAAAAGCAATGTCATGAAACTGAGTTATAAAGACCAGCATTCCATTTCCAGCAAGGATATCGAAGAAGCTATGGCAAGCACGGATGTGAACAAATATCCGAAACGACACGGTGTCGAATTCTATCATCACTATATTGAGGACCTGGATCTGTTTGCGGAGATGGGCTTCAAGGTACTGCGTCTTTCCATTCAATGGCCTCGTATCTTCCCAAAGGGTATTGAAGAAGAACCGAATGAGGAAGGCCTGCAGTTCTATGAGAATGTATTTAAGGCCATGAAGGAGAGAAACATTGAACCTCTCGTTACCCTGCATCATTATGAGATGCCGCTGTATCTCGCTCTGGAATACGGCGGATGGTACAAGCGGGAAGTCATCGACCTGTTCCTGAGATTTGTCAAAGTCTGCTACGAAAGATACGGAAAGTATGTCAAATACTGGCTGACGTTCAACGAGATCGATTCCGCATTCCGCCATCCGTTTACCACAATGGGAATGGTGGAAGACCGCTTCCCCGGCAAGAATTTTGAAGAAGTCGTATACCAGGGTCTGCATCACCAGTTCGTCGCGAGTGCCCTTGCGACAAAGATGCTGAAAGAAATGTACCCCGAATCCCTCATGGGATGCATGATCACCAAGACTCTTTCCTATCCGGAAAACTGTGACCCGAACAATGTACTCCTGTGCGAAAAGGAAAACAGGAAGAATCATTTCTATTCCGATGTACAGTCACGCGGGGAATATCCTTCCCATATCTTTAAGGAATGGGAGCGGAAGGGCATCCATGTGAAGTTTGAAAGAGGCGATGAGGAGATCCTGAAAGCCTATCCGGTCGATTTCATTTCATTCAGCTATTACAACACGCGTGTATCCTCGTATGATCCGTCCAACAAGGAAATGGTCAGCGGCAACCTGACATCCGGCGTCAAAAACCCGTATCTTAAAACATCAGACTGGGGCTGGCAGGTCGATCCGACCGGTCTCGAGATCTCCCTCATCCAGCTGTATGACAGATATCAGAAACCGTGCTTCATTGTTGAAAACGGTCTCGGCGCCTACGACAAGGTAGAGGAAGACGGTTCCATCATCGATGATTACCGCATTGCCTATTTTGAAGGACATATCAAGGCGATCGGCGCAGCCATCGAGGAAGGCGTTCCGGTCATGGGCTATACGCCGTGGGGATGCATCGACATGGTCTCCATGTCCACCAGCCAGATGAGCAAACGCTACGGATTCATCTATGTTGATCTCGATGACGAAGGAAACGGCACCTATGCCCGTTCCAGAAAGAAATCCTTCTGGTGGTATCAGAAAGTCATCGAAACCAACGGGGACAGTCTGGCAGACGAATAAAAACGACAAGCTCCTGTATGAGAATACAGGGCTTTTTGTTTGTTCAGAATAGCAGGAAATCATCGAATTATTGTCCGGCATTTTATATAATTGAAAAAGAAAAGGAACGAGGTTCGCACAGCACTATTACGGACTCTAACAGCAAAGAGGTATTCATATGAAAATCTATTTTATCGGGGCAGATCACGAAGTAACGGGAAGCTGTCATGTGATCGAAGTGAACGGCAGATACATCATGATGGACTGCGGTATGGAACAGGGAAGGGACATTTACGTAAATGAAGATCTTCCGGTCCCGCCCTCAGAGATCGATGCTGTACTGCTGTCGCATGCGCATATCGATCATTCAGGTCTCCTGCCGAAACTGATCCGGGACGGATTCCACGGAACGATCTGGTGCACGGACGCCACAAAAGATCTCTGTGAGATCATGCTGAAAGACTCAGCGCATATTCAGGAGTCTGAAGCGGAATGGACCAACCGGAAAGCAAAGAGAAGCGGCAGGAAACAGGTAAGGCCTTTGTATACCGTCAGGGATGCGGAATATGCCATGCAGTTTTTCCAGCCGGTTCATTACGGGGAATCCTTTACTCCTGTTGAGAATGTCAGTGCCAGATATGAAGACAGCGGACATATTCTCGGAAGTGCAATTATTTATCTGACGATGCAGGAAGACGGAAAGACAAGAACACTTGCGTATACAGGCGATCTCGGCAACATCAATATGCCGATCGTCAATGATCCTTCACCCCGGGAAACAACGGATTACGTTATTACCGAAAGTACCTACGGGAACCGTCTCCATGAAAAGACAGATAATCCGATGAAGCAGCTTGCGGATATCATGAACCGGACTTTCGCGAGAGGCGGCAATGTAGTCATTCCTGCCTTCGCGGTAGGAAGGGCACAGGAGATCCTGTATTTTATCAGGGAGATCCTGGAACATGATATGGTTTCCTATAAGGATTTCGATGTATATCTGGACAGCCCGCTGGCTGAGGAAGCAACAGCGATCTTTGAGGAAAATACATTCGGCTATTATGACGAAGAGGCTATGCGGATCATCCGTGAAGGAGGTCATCCGCTTGTCTTCCCGAATCTGAAAATGGTCATTGACGCGGAAGAATCCAAACTGATCAATACTTCCAGAAAGCCTTCCGTCATCATTTCGGCATCAGGAATGTGCACGAGCGGACGGATCAAGCATCATCTTAAGCATAACCTGTGGAGACCGGAATGTACTGTAGCCTTTGCGGGATATCAGGCTGAGGATACACTGGGAAGACGGCTGATCGACGGCGAGAAGGATGTAAGGATCTTCCAGGAAGACATCCATGTGGCGGCTGAGATCGTCCAGCTGCAGGATGTCAGTGCCCATGCGGATCAGAACGGGCTGGTTCACTGGCTGAAGGACAATCCCGATCAGCCGAAGAGAGTATTCGTCGTGCACGGGGAAGATTCCGTCTGTACGGAATATGCCGGACTGCTGAAAGATCAATATGGCTATGAGGCCTCCGCGCCGTATTCCGGATATGTTTTCGATCTTCTGTATAACAAATATCTGAGCACGGAAGAACCGGAAAGAGTTCAGAGCAGGGAAGAGAAGAAAGAGAATATCAGAAAAGAACCGGCAAAGGATCGTGATTTCTCCTATGGCGATAATAAGTATTATGACGAACTGATGGAGAAGGGGAAGAAACTGATCCGCTTGATCGAAAAGAGGAAAAACGCGAAGAACAGCGAACTGAAAAAGTTCCTCAAGGAACTCAGCAAGCTTGTCAGCAGATGGGACTGACATTGATAAAAATAATGATTGATAAAAGAAGTACTTCATCATGAAGTGCTTCTTTTTTCAGTGAGGACAAATGGATCTGTATCATCTTAACGACATAACAGTCTGCCGTCATGACCCGGGAGTTCATATTACGGGTAATTTACGATCTTTTGGGGTATGTTAATGATATGACGGAAATACTGAACAGTCTGATTGCGCTGATTCCATTCTTTCTTCTGGTGCCGTCTGCCGGTACCGATGATTTTTACAGTACGACGGAACGCTCTGTCACCAATCGTTTCCGCGGCTTTTTCGCTTTGCTGGTGATTCTGCATCATATGACGCAGAGGGTGAACGCAAAGGGACTTATGTGGATTTATTTCGATGCCGGGTTCCTGGCAGTTGCGATGTTTTTCTTCTATTCCGGTTTCGGATTGATGAAAAAGGGAATCAGCCAGAGGAGAGGATTCTTCAGAAAACGTCTTCCGAAACTTCTGATCCCGTATGTCGTTATGATGGCTGTATACTAGGCCCTGTATTATATTGCAGGCGATGTGAAGAGCCTTACATCTCTGCTGAGCGAACATTTTGATGGTGAAAGCGGCATTTCATTCCTGTGGTATGTATTCACGTATCTGGCATGGATCCTGTTTCTTGGTATTTCTCTTCAGCTGATGAAAAAAGACAGACAGATTCTGTATGCCGCATGTGTATTTGCGCTTGGCTTTGTGGTTTTCGGAGTGCTCGTGATGCCGGACTTTTTCTGGGTTTATGATACTGTGATCATGATTCCGCTCGGATGTACATGGGCATATTATGAAAATCGTATTGTCAGCCTGATCCGGAAGCATTACCGAACAGTGCTGATAATATCGATTATCCTCTTTTTCATATCCATGCCCGGACACCTGAATCCTGTGCTCAGGGTTCCTTCCTATATAATC
>CACZPD010000246.1 GCA_902782955.1 uncultured Erysipelotrichaceae bacterium | reverse complement strand
TATTCTTTGTATTTCATGCTTTCCATGCCGCCGATGACGAATCCGTGTTTGTCTTTGAACAATTCAAAGTTCCCGTCAGGATCTTTGAGCACAGGGTATTCATGACCGGCATTGACAGCTTTCAGGATACCCGTGGAGATCTCGAGGATACCGGTCCATACCGTTACGAACATCTGCTCGACATTCTGCGCGCAGATATCATTGTTGGTCTTTTCCATGACTTCCGCCAGCGGCAGACCCATGCGTACATAATCCCCGATCTTGATCTTGGATGCCATCATGAACAGGGCAGCGGGAATCCCTTTGCCGGAAACATCCGCAATGGTCAGTACCAGATGGTCTTCATCCAGCATGTAGAAGTCATAGAAGTCACCGCCGACTTCCATGGCCGGGTCCATCAGGGCATAGAGGGCAAATTCATTCCGTTCCCTGAAATCGTCGAAGTTCTTCGGCAGCATCTCTGCCTGGATCTTTTCCGCCAGGGTCAGCTGGACGGTCAGACGTTCTCTGTCCGCAGTCGCTCTGGTCAGGTCCTGTTCGTATTCACCCAGGCCTTTTTCCATCTCCGCCATCACATTTCCAAGGTTTTCAAGCTCATCCCCGGTATGGATCTCCAGCGAGGCGAAATGATCGTTTGCCGTATAGCCGTCTTTCCTGTCCTTTACATATTTGCGTGCCGCTTCCCCGATCCGGTTGATCGGTTTTACCAGCATGCGGTCCATATGCCTGTTCATGAACCATCCGATCAGTATCACCAGCAGGATGAGTGCAATGGTATAACTCAGTACGAACCGCCGCAATCCCCGCAGGAATCTGTCCAGCGTGATATCCACAAGGACGAACAGGCTGTTTTCTTCTTCAAAGCCCAGCGGGAATCCGCTTGTGCACATATAGCCGTATCGATCGGTATTGCCGATATCGTACAGTTTGCCTTTTCCTTCCCATTTCAGGAATTTATTCAGCTCCCTGTCTTCCAGCGGTTCCCACTCCCCGGGCAGACAGGCACGGCTCTGACGTTTGTCCGGATCACATATATAGATAAGAGATTGTGTCCGCCTGTCATATACACCGACATATACATCACTGACATCCGTATTGGAGGCGAATGTATCCAGGATCTCGATCAGTTTCCAGTATTCAGGATTATCATATACGTAATCAAACATCCGGTTGTATTCCTCTGTACCGGTCATCTGTCTTTCTTCTTCACTCAGACCGTTGTATACATCCATGATCTCATTGGCAAGTCCTTCGGCATCGACTGTCTTGGTGATCATGGATTTTGCCGTGATGCAGAGACCGAAGGCAGATGAGATCTGTGATTCCATGAAAGTATAGGTATAGATCACCAGACCGACAAGAAGCGTTACGATCCCGAGCAGGAAAGATCCCATCAGGACCGCACGAAAGACCCTGGTCTGCAGGGATTTTGGTCTGGATCCTTTTTTATCTTTCTGTATCTGATTCATGGTCACTCATTATTATACATTGCTGAGATTCTCTGAGGATGCTTTTTGTGCGTCAATGACTGAACAAAAAAGAACCCGCAGTGATACGGGTATCTGTTCTGAAACTGATATAAAGCCGGTCTACCGTTCTTTTCCGAGGAAGAAGAGTCCCAGCATGCCCGGCCCGACATGGGCGCCTGAGAAGGGCTCATGGGGAACGATGATGATGTCCGCGTCCGGTGTGATCTCCAGGATCATTTCCTTCAGCTTCAGGGCATCTTCCATACAGTCGCCGTTTGATATATAGACTTTCGGTGCGGTGAGATCCAGTCTTTTTTCACTGTACTTTTCAGCAAGTTTCCGGATGGCTTTCTTTCTGCCGCGGCAGTTGGCGCATGAAACGATGTGCCCGGTATGATCCCCGTAGAGGATCGGTTTGATCTGCAGTGTTGTCCCGATCAGGGCTGCAGCGCCGCTGACCCTTCCGGTCCGCTTCAGGAAATTCAGGTCATCGACGGTAAAATACTGGCAGCAGTGGTCCACGAGTTCATCGAGGATACCGGCTGCTTCACGGACATCCGTTCCTTCCCTGCTGAGTTCAGCGGCACGGATCGCCAGCATGCCGTTGCCGAACCCGCATCCGTGGGAGTCAACGATATGGACAAACCGTTCCGGATAGTCCTCCATCAATTGCTGCGCTGCGGTCTGCGCGGCATTGTATGTGCCGCTGATGCCGGAGCTCATCGCGATATAGATGATATCCTGACCTTCCTTCAGCAAAGGTTCAAAACGGGTCAGGAAGAGCGCTGTATTCAGCAGGCTGGTGCGGATATTCGCGCCGTGCCGGAGTTCTTCATAATAGGAATGCATATCAAAATGCTCGATATCTCCCGTATAGGTGACAGGCACGCCGTCCCGGGTATATTCACTCGGGAGAAGGGTGATCCCGTCCAGAAGACTTCCGGGCAGGTTCGCGGTTCCGTCCGCAAAAACAGCAAATGACGACATAATTACCTCCAGAAAACAATATTTCCCTGTTATCCCGGCTGTGTGAGGAATAACAAAGGAATTATATCATGCAGACATGAAACTGGTCTGAGACAAATGTCCGCAAAGTGTATCTAAGTTTCATTCCGCAGGTGTTACATGTTCCCGTATCATCTGCATAAATTCCTTTTCTTCCGCGATATCTCCTGTATATGGATAATCGGCAGCGACCCGTTCAAACTTTTTTTCGATCTCTTTTGCTTTGGCAGTGTCATGTTCCGCCAGAAGGGCATATGCGTATTCCGTACGGAGGACGGAAGGGACGGTTTCCGATGCCTTCATCATTTTCTTCTGCTCTTCCGTAAGCAGGGCATTCAGCTTGTCCGGATCATTGTCATTCATCAGCTCCATGAAGATCCGGTCACAGGTCAAAAAAGTACGGTGGAGCGGTACGATC
>CACZPD010000245.1 GCA_902782955.1 uncultured Erysipelotrichaceae bacterium | reverse complement strand
CTGTTCGGCGGGGATGACGGCCTGCGGTTTTACCGCGAGATCTTCCGGGACTGCAGGAAGATCCTGAATGAGCACAGCTTCATGGCTTTCGAAATGGGATGGGATCAGAGAGAACGTATGAGCAGGCTTGTCGAAGAATACTTTCCGGGTGTTTCCTACGAGATCCTGCAGGATATGAACGGCAAGGACAGGATGCTGTTCGTATACTTTGATTAAGCACGTAAAAACAGGGAAAAACGGCATAAAACAGGCCTGATTTCTCTTTTTTCATGCGATTTCGGGAAACATGTGAAAAAAGTGATTGACATCATGTTTTCAGCTAAGTACAATAAGGAAGCTTAGCGAAAAAAGGCTTTGTCATGCGCAAAGCCTTATATCAGACTAGGAAACGGCACGCGTGGTATCGTGTGCACAAAACAAGAAAGAAAGGAGATTAAGCCAATGCCAACAATAAACCAGTTAGTGCGTAAAGGCCGTACTGACAAAGTTTATAAGTCAAAATCCCCTGCATTAAACAGAGGATTCAACTCGCTGTCAAATCGTCCGACAAGGCTCAGCAGCCCGCAGAAGAGAGGCGTCTGCACCCGTGTAGGTACAATGACACCGAAGAAACCGAATTCTGCGTTACGTAAGTATGCCCGTGTTCGTTTATCCAACGGAATGGAAGTTACAGCATATATTCCGGGACAGGGTCATAATTTACAGGAACACAGCGTTGTCATGATCCGCGGCGGCCGTGTTAAGGATTTGCCTGGTGTACGTTACCACATCATCCGCGGCACACTCGACTGCGCAGGCGTAGACAACAGAAGACAGAGCCGTTCCTTATACGGCGCAAAGAGACCGAAGGGTTGATAGAGAGGAGATTGAAATCATATGCCAAGAAAAGGTTATATTGCAAAACGTGATGTTCTGCCGGATCCGATCTATAACTCAAAGCTCGTCACAAAGCTCATCAACAAGATCATGCTGGACGGCAAGCGCGGAACGGCACAGACAATTCTCTACGATGCATTCGCAATCGTTGAAGAAAAAACAGGACAGAATCCGATGGAAGTATTCGAAAAGGCTCTCGGCAATGTTATGCCGATGCTGGAACTGAAGGTTCGCCGTGTCGGTGGTGCAAACTACCAGGTACCGGTAGAAGTCAGCGCCGACAGAAAACTGACACTCGGACTCCGCTGGATCGTAAACTATGCCAGATTACGTCATGAAAAGACAATGGAGCAGAAACTCGCAAATGAGATCATGGACGCTGCCAACGGCGTAGGCGCATCTGTCAAGAAGAGAGATGACACGCACAGAATGGCTGAAGCGAACAAGGCATTTGCACATTACCGCTGGTAATTCATATTTGTAAGTACTAATTACAGAAAGGAGCTGATTATGCCCAGAGAGTTCCCACTGAATAAGATTCGTAATATCGGGATCATGGCTCATATCGATGCCGGCAAAACGACAACGACAGAGCGTATCCTGTATTACACAGGCAAGATCCATAAAATTGGAGAAACGCATGACGGAGCTTCCCAGATGGACTGGATGGCGCAGGAACAGGAACGTGGTATCACGATCACCTCTGCTGCGACAACAGCACAATGGCAGGACTGTCAGATCAATATTATAGATACTCCAGGTCACGTGGATTTTACCGCTGAAGTAGAACGTTCTCTTCGTGTATTGGACGGAGCTGTTACAGTGCTTGATTCCAAAGCCGGTGTAGAACCGCAGACAGAAACTGTATGGCGTCAGGCTACTGAATACAGAGTCCCCCGAATCGTGTTCTCCAATAAAATGGATGCTACCGGCGCAGACTTTGATATGTCGGTCAGATCGATCGGTGACCGTCTCGGTGCCAAAGCGGCAGCGATTCAGATGCCGATCGGTGCAGAACAGAGCTTCCGCGGGATCATTGATCTCGTCAGAATGAAGCAGATTATGTATAAAAACGATCTCGGCACGGATATCGAAGAAAAAGAGATCGAAGACCGGTTCATCGACAAGGCAACGGAAATGCGTGAAACGATGCTGGAAGCGATCGCCGATTACGATGACGATCTCATGATGATGGTTCTCGAAGGTGAAGAACCTTCCGTTGAAGACATCAACAGAGCGATCCGGAAAGGCGTGCTCACCGCGGAATTCTTCCCGGTTATGTGCGGATCCGCATATAAAAACAAAGGCGTACAGCTGCTGCTGGATGCAGTAGTTGAGTATCTGCCGGCCCCGACGGATATTCCTTCGATCAAGGGACATCTTGAAGACGGCAGCGAAGCAGAACGGAAAGCAAGTGATGACGAACCGTTCTCAGCACTTGCATTCAAAGTTGCAACAGACCCGTTTGTCGGCAGACTGACATACTTCCGCGTTTATTCCGGTGTTGCGACAGCAGGCAGTTACGTGCTGAATGCGACCAAGGACAAGCGTGAAAGATTCGGACGTCTGGTCCGCATGCACGCAAATCACCGTGCTGATGTCGAGGAAGTATATGCCGGAGACATCGCCGGTGCGGTAGGACTGAAGAACACAACGACCGGAGATACGTTATGTGACGAAAAAGCTCCGATCGTACTGGAATCCATGGTTTTCCCGGAACCAGTCATTCAGATGTCGGTCGAACCGAAGACCAAGCAGGATGCCCAGAAGATGGACAACGCGCTGGCAAAGCTGGCAGAAGAAGATCCGACATTCCGTACTTATACGGATGAGGAAACAGGCCAGACGATCATTGCCGGTGTCGGAGAACTGCAGCTGGATATCATTCTCGACCGTATGAGGAGAGAGTTCAAGGTTGAAGCAACAGCAGGTGCTCCGCAGGTCGCTTATCGTGAGACGATCCGCGGCACAGCTGAATGTGAAGGCAAATTCGTCCGTCAGACCGGCGGTCATGGTCAGTATGGTCATGTATGGATCCGGTTTGAACCAAATGAAGGCAAAGGCTTCGAATTCGTTGACGCAACAGTCGGCGGATCCATCCCGAAGGAATATATCAAGCCGACGCAGGCCGGTCTTGAGGAATCTCTCGGAAACGGCCTTATCGCAGGATATCCGATCGTGGATATCAAGGCGACACTGTTCGATGGTAGTTACCATGATGTTGACTCTTCGGAACAGGCATACAAGATCGCAGCTTCCCTTGCTTTAAAGGAAGCAGCGAAGAAATGCAAACCTGTCATTCTCGAACCTGTCATGCGTGTCGATGTTACAGCGCCTGCTGAATACCTCGGCTCTATCATGGGTGATATTACAAAACGGCGCGGCCAGATCCGCAATCAGGAAGAAACAGGCAACGCCATCAAGATCGAAAGTTTTATCCCGCTATCTGAAATGTTTGGTTATGTTACAGACCTGCGTTCATTCACACAGGGCCGTGGAACATATATCATGCAGACAGATCACTATGAAGAAGTTCCAAAGAACATCGCCAAGTCAATTATTGAGAAAAACTCTGTTTCTGGCGATAAGTAATTGAAATTCAGTATTGTTTCATTTAGAATGATGTAGGAAAAATCAGGAGGAAAAAACATTATGGCAAAGGAAACATTTGACCGATCCTTAGAACACGTTAATATCGGTACGATCGGTCACGTAGACCATGGTAAGACAACTCTTACTGCAGCAATCACAAAATATCTGTCCGAGCATCCAGAAGCTGGACGCGCTAAATTCGAAGCTTATGACAAGATCGACGGTGCTCCGGAAGAAAAGGCTCGTGGTATCACAATCAACACAGCACACGTTGAATACCAGACAAACAAGAGACACTATGCACACGTAGACTGCCCAGGTCACGCTGACTATATCAAGAACATGATCACAGGTGCTGCGCAGATGGATGGTGCTATCCTCGTAGTAGCAGCTTCTGACGGACCGATGCCGCAGACACGTGAGCACATCCTGCTCTCCCGTCAGGTAGGCGTTCCGAGAATGGTAGTATTCCTCAACAAGTGCGACCAGGTCGACGACGAAGAACTCATCGACCTCGTTGAAATGGAAGTTCGTGAACTGCTTTCTGAATATGGTTTCGAAGGCGATGACACACCGGTTATCCGTGGTTCCGCTTACCAGGCATTAAACGGCGACG
>CACZPD010000244.1 GCA_902782955.1 uncultured Erysipelotrichaceae bacterium | reverse complement strand
TGAAACAGGCAGCCATCACGGCGCTTTCAACCGCAAAGGCGATGTCTATCTGGCGGAGACCCTTTCTTTCCTGCACGGCCGGAAACATATCATCGTGGAACTGGGAGGCGGCAGACTTGTTTTCCGTTAAAAAAGGTTTCCTGCTTTCAGAAGCGCTGCTTTCCATGGCTGTCGTTTCCCTGCTCGTCCTGATCGTATTCCAGGCTGTCAGCACACACGCGGATATCCGGAAAAGTCTGCGGACATCAGGCGACAGGATCAACGATAAAATGACAGACACCTACAGAATCCAGGAGGAGGAAAACTACGTATGGGAAAAAGATGCCGGAGAGGATTTATCCTTGTCGATCTCCTCCTCTCCCTGAGTGTTCTGATGATCCTGTTGCCCATCACCCTTCTCGCTGTCCGTACTGTTTCCGCGTCACTCTCTTTTGATGAGGAGGTCCAGGATGAGATCGCCCTTGCGCAGATGCGCAGGATCATCCTGCTGTCCTATGACGCGGAAACGTCCGGCGGTGATCTCAGGATCACATATCATGGTGACGAGATGCGTTTCACCTTCCTGCATGAAAGAGTCATCCTGCAGCCGGGGACACAGATCTTCATATCACAGATCGATTCCGCATCCTTTCACAATGAAGGCGGCATCCTGTATCTCCGGTATGAACGGAAAGGAAAGACATATGATAAGGCTGTCGGGCGTCAGTAAGGGATTTATCAGCACATACAGTCTTGCGGTATTCCTGTATGTGATCTCCCTCATCCTGATCATCATAAACAACGATATCCGGCGGATGGCGGTCATGCATAATATGGAAGAATACGCGGATCATTACGCAGCGGAAAGTATCGTGATCGCGGATATCAAAAACCGCCTGTGCTCCGATGAATTTACAGACGGGGATTACAGTGTATCCGGGGCTGTGTATTCAGCTGAGATCAGCAGCGGGCTCCTGTATATCCGGATCTATTCCCCTGTTTCTGAGAGCCTCACCGTACGCTTTGACGAGGAAAACCGGCAGGTCCTGGATTATGAAGTGCAGTAGTGAAAAAATGTTCAGAGGCGCGGACATCCGGTAAATGCCTGATCGACAATAACGAACCACTTCCCGTCACGCAGATAAAGCTCTTTTCGTTTTCCTTTGATCAGACATATAAAACAAAGCGCTTCCCCTCCCTGCGGCAGAGCTGACGGAACCGTATTGAGAAGCCTGTCCACAGGGAACTCGCGGCCGTCCTGCCAGATCAGCGATAACGGGAAGATCTGTCCGTCTTTATTGATACGGGCAGTAATGTCCACATATACGTTTGTCGGTATTCCCTTATAACTCATAACCGGATTGTCGCACAGCAGTATGGCAGTTTTTTTGCACAGGCTGTTCATGTATTATTATGCCGGCAAAGGAGGAGCTTTCAGTGAATATCGAAAAGAAAGAAAACATCGATCCGGATGATCTCTTTGAATTCGTCAGCGAAATCGAAGCAGACCTGTCCGATGACGAAGTCCAGGAAGCCGCAGGCAACTGGCTGTTCATCACATCCTGGCTGAACCAGATCACCAACCGGGAATTCCGGAATCCGGATGATGTCCTGTCCCTGATTCTTGATCTGTGCTGCATGCCGCCCCGCGGAAATCCTGCCGTACGCAGGAAGAAGGAGCCCATGAAAATAAACTGAAAAACGCGGCAGCTGCCGCGTTTCTTTCATTATCTGCCTGTTTTATGACTTCATGACCTCGATGCGGTTTCCGTCCGGATCCAGGATGAAATAACATTTTCCGCCGGGCATTTCCCGTTCGATACAGCCGAGTTCTGCGTGAAGTGCATGCATCGCGTCATAATCTTCCGGCACGACAGCAAAATGGAATGCCTTATCTCCCAGATCATACGGATGCGGATGATCTTTTTTTTTCATCAGCTCAAGCTCGGTATTATGATCAGTATCCGTCATCATCACAAAATGCAGATTGCCGTCCCCGGAATATGATTCCTTAACGACCCGGAGTCCGACTGCTTTTTCATAGAAATCAACGGATCTCTGCATATCCGTAACATGATAATTCACATGGACGATCTTTACCTTCATAGCATCTCCTTATACCCGGTCAGTATCCTCGCGGATCGTATTGATGTATTCTTCCCCTACTGCCTTACGGATCTGTTCCACGACAGGATCCAGCATGGCCAGTGCCTGTTCCCTGGATTCCGCTTCCGCCGTAACACGGATCAGGCATCCGTCATCTTTGGCATAAGTCGCTACGGTCGGGTTCTGCAGGTCCAGCAGTTCACCCAATGCGTCCGCAACCGGCGCTTCACCTACTTTGATGAGCGGGGCGTGATCGAAGTCCTTCATTTTGATATTGATGGAAACGAGTGTCTGATGGCTGAGTTCCTTCAGATATTCCATACAGTATTCCTCGAACATCGGTTCCATTTCTTTCGGAGGTCCCGGCAGAAGGATGCAGATCCTGCCGTTCTTTTCCATGATGATACCCGGCGCTGTACCGTTATGGTTATACAGTACCCTGGAATTTTCAGGAACCAGAGCCTGCTTTTTCAGACTTTCCAGAAGGGATTCCTTCCGGATCCTCTTCAGCAGCTGTCCCATCATATCCAGTGCTTTTTCGTCCATGATGAGTTTCCGTCCGAAATAATCCGCCAGCATCTCCTTTGTGATATCGTCCTTCGTCGGTCCCAGCCCGCCGGTCATGATGACCATGTCCGCCCTTGTATAGGCAGTTCTGACCGCGTCCATGATGCGTCCCGGATTGTCTCCGACCACGGTCTGAAAATGCACCTCAATACCGGCAGATGCCAGTTTTTTGGACAGGTACTGCGCGTTGGTATTGACGATGTTGCCGAGGAGGAGTTCTGTTCCGACGCTGATGATCTCTGCTATCATATTGTCTCCTTTTATCCGAGATATTTCCGGATCGTTTTTCTGACGCCGCCAAAGGAAGCGATCTCTTCTTTGAACATCGTCTCGATCAGCTCACCGATACCGGCTTCGTAAAGATCACTGCCGAAAATATTCGCGTTGGACAGGATCGGACGAAGCGCGTCACCGACGGATTCCGGATCACCGATCTTCACATCCTTCAGCATTTCCTGCAGTTCGTCATTCATCGGGTCCGGTGACAGTTCAAACGGATTGCCTTCTTCATCCACTGCCAGCAGATACCGCAGCCAGCCTGCGATCGCCAGCGGGATACCTTTCAATACGGACGCACTGCCGTCACGCTTTACATATTCCTTGATCGTTTCACCGAACCGGATGCCGACCATCTGGGAAGTATCGACCGCGATGCGCTGCGGGGTATCCGGGATATATTCGTTCGGGAAGCGGACATTGATGCACTCATCGATAAATGCCTGCGGGGAAAGGATTCCCGGATCCTTTACAACAGCCATGCCTTCCACCGGGCCCACCTGGTTGACCAGCAGACGCATTTCCGGGTCTTTCATGACATCAGCGAATTTCTCATAGCCGAGCACGCATCCATACGGCGCCAGGGCGGTATGCAGCGGATTGAGACATACGGTAACCTTCATGCGCTCGGAAGCGTTGACGGTATCGCGGTCAGTCATGTAGATGCCGGCTTTTTCAAACGGCGGGCGGCCGTTCGGGAAACTGTCTTCCACGACCAGGTACTGCGGTCCTTCCGCGTTGACAAACGGCGCTATATAGGTACGCTTGTCAGTAATAACGATATCCATATCCTCCATGCCTGCCTCTTCCAGCATATCCCTTACGCTTTCAGAGGGTCTCGGAGTGATCTTGTCGATCATGGTCCAGGGGAATGTGATCTCCCTTTCATCTTTGATCCAGTCAACGAATGCCTGCGGCACGAAACCTCTTTCCTTCCATGCTTCAGCGACCTCGAATACGGCAGACGCAAGCTTTTCGCCGTTATGGGAAACATTGTCCATGGATACCAGCGCCAGTTTTCCCTTACCGGCCAGAAATCTTTCATACAGCAAAGCTGCGGTCAGGCTGACAGCGCTGTTAGCCGGACCGGGTCCTTTTTCCAGGTCTTCCTGTACGAAGCCGAAGTATTCCCCGGCTGCGCTCCGGAGCGCGTAGCCCTTTTCCGTGATCGTATACGAAACCATCTGCAGTCCCGGATCGGAGAAGATCTCCTTCAGTCTTGCATAGGCAGCCGGATCATCTTTCCTTGCGGCAACTGCTTCGCCGAGTGAACCGATCACCCGTTTGTCCGTGGATCCGTCTCCGTGCATCGTGACACACAGTGCCAGATTGTCATATGGTCTGTAGATCTTATCCACCACTTCAAAATCAAATGTTTCCGCACAGGTGATCCCATGATCGATCAGGCCGGCAGAAATGAGATCATCTGCCGTACTTCCGATAAAGATGCGGAAGATATTCCCGATGCCGAAATGAACCCAACGCGGATTCTCAACGGTATGTTTCTGCAGAGATGCCACATCATAGGACGGGAGCCGGATACCGGCTGCTTCATATGCGAAACGGTCCTTTATTCCTTCAAGTGAAAGTTTCATGATAAGGTCTCCTTTTCTGTTTTTATTATATTAGAAAATGCATTTTCCGTAATGGCAAACAGGCGTTCTTTTAATATAATGATTGCAGGGTGTAAATTATGCAGCTGCTGATGAAAAAATCCATACTTTCCTGTACAGAGGAAGAACAGATACTGCACGAGGAAGAATTTCAGGAAATCATGAACAGGATCCGGAAGCTTCCGGATTTTGAATGTGCCGTGATCTGCCGTCCCCTGGATATTCAGCGGGCAGATCAGAAACCGTGGATCCGTACCTGCCGTCTGCATTTCATCGATTACATCCGGGACTGGGACGATACCTCCAAAGGCATGGATATGTGGCTTGACGATGACAGCTACCCTGTCCTGATCTGTTACGGCAGTGAATATTCATACGAGAATGAAATGATCCGGAAAGCTCTTTCCTGCAAGATCCTTCCCTTCAATGAAGATCATGTGTATATGAATATTGCCAACGCACTCTTCTACGACGGTGACATCATTCCCGCCGACAACCAGTTTTCCGCCGGCGCGGACGCACAGAAGGAGCAATGACATGCCGATCACATACAAAGAAACAAAAGAATTCCGGCCTGAGGAACTGGAGCGTTTGTTCCTGTCCATCCCCTGGGCATCCGGACAGTATCCCGACAAACTGGTGCAGGCAATGCGCAATTCCTCCCATGTCATCAGCGCATGGGACGGAAATATCCTCGTAGGTCTTGTCCGTTCACTTGACGACGGCGTGATCGCTGCGTTTATCCATTATCTTCTGGTAGATCCGGAATACCAGGGACAGCATATCGGGGAGCAGCTGATGCGCCGGCTGCTGGCATACTACGATGACTTCTTCTATGTCAAAGTCATGCCCTCCGATCCTAATACGATCGGCTTCTACAAGCGGTTCGGTTTTCAGGAATATGACAACTATTCCGCCCTTGTGATCAAGCACATATGAAAAGCAGACAGTTCATCTGTCTGCATTTTTTGTTTTCAGAGACTTACGACTGCGTACATCAGGCTGTCAAATTCGGGCGGTGAAGCGGTCATTCCCTTTTCCGTGATCTTCAGCCCGCTTTCAGCGATCTCCTCTTCGAATTCCTGCCAGGTGACCATGCGGCATGTGGTGGCAGGCACGAGGATCTTGCCAGATGCATGTTCCCGTTCCTTCAGTTCAAAGGCCTGTGTCGGATCGCTGCGTACGGCATGCTCACCGTCACCCATGGAACAGACAAGCGCTTTGCCTGATGCGGAAAGATGGTTCCGGATGAACTGCCAGAATGCTTTTCTGTCCGCCTCTTCCGTCAGCATGTGTACCACCGCTACGGCGATGATCAGGTCATACGCACCTTCCGCATCACCTTTCAGGATATCCAGGACGTAGAACGCTTCCGCGTATTCCGGATACTGCCTGCGGCAGTAATCAATGACGTCTTTGGAGATATCCGTTGCTTTCAGCCTGTATCCTTCTTTCAGCAGATACACGGCATCCCGACCTTCCCCGCATCCGATTTCCAGGATCGGTGCCTCTTTACCGATACCGTACCGCCGAATGATATCCATGACGGCCGGTGTCGGTTCCGATGAGGTCCATCGGAGTCCTTTTTCATGCACGGTCCGGTAACGTTCCTCATATGCTTCGTAATATGCTTTTTTCATTTTACGTCAGCGGCAGAATGCCATGACCCTTTCGTTGAAATCCTTCGCTTCTTCATAAAGTCCGTGGCTCAGTCCTTCATACATATACAGCTGCGCGCCGGGTATCATTTCCGCAAGTTCTTCCGATGCTTTGCCGGACACGATATGATCGGCTGTCCCGCCGATCACAAGGACCGGACAGCTGATCGTCCCAAGTACTTCCCGGGCATCGTGTGTCAGACATGATTCTGCCTGGATCATAAAACGATCAAAGCTTTTGGGTTTACCGACATTGCCGAGCAGTTTGTAGGAGATCCTGGCTGATCCGAGCTTCTTCGGGGAATAGGATAGTTCTGCTGTGTCCATCATGATCCCTTTGTAATCTCCCTGTTCCGCCATCTTCATCCATCTGGTAATGACGGTTTCGATCACGTCATTGCGGCAGGGAGCGGTCACGGTCAGAACAAGCTTATCCACTTTGTCCGGATGATCGGCGGCCAGCCACTGGGCGATCATACCGCCCTGGGAAACACCCAACACTGCCGCATGACTGAGACCGAGAACATCCATCGCGTCTGAAAGATCCTGCGCCATTTCCCTCGTACCGGTATGCGGTGCCAGTTCCCTTCTGCGGCTGAACGCGTAGACGGTAAAATCTTTTGTCATGGAACGGTACATCAGGGAAAACGGGATCGCTGTCCCCTTCACCGTTTTCAGTCCGTCCCCGACGCCCGGGATCATCACCAGCACACGCGGGCCGCTGCCGAAACGGATATAATCCGTTATGCCGTTTTTTGTCGTGACCTGTCCGTTCACCGCGTTGTTCATATGCCGGCCTCCGTTTTATTTTTTCTTTATCGCGATATTTTCCCGGATCATGGAAAAGGAATCCATGGGGTACTGTTCCAGGTTCTCCAGGATGCCGCGTTTATCCGCTTTGGCAAGCAGGCTGGTACGCGCTTTCTTGATTTCGTTTTCAGCAGAGTGCTTTGATGGTCCTCCGACACAGCCGCCTTCGCAGATCATAGCTTCTATGAAATCCTCCGGCAGTCTTCCCATCTGGAGGAGCTTGACGCCGACAACGCAGTCTTTTCCGCCGGTGCATTTTCTGACTTTGATGCTGTCGGTATCCTGTCCGCGTTCCTTCATGCATTCCAGTACAGCGGCAGCCACACCGCCGGAAGAAGAAAATCCTTTTCCGTATACAGAAGCTTCCTGATAGGAATCATCAGCCGGTTCCAGTTCGATATCCTTTCCTTTCAGCATGCAGGTCATCTCGCCGAATGTCAGGACATAATCCGCATTCCCTTCAATGCCCATTTCCTTTGCCTCTGATTTTTTGGCAATGCACGGGCCGATGAACACGGTGAGGCAGTCCGGATCCTTTGCCTTGAGATAGCGGGATACGGCACACATCGGCGAAACGATGGAAGACATATGCTTTTCATATACATCGGGATAATGCCGTATGAGCAGGTTGATGAATGCCGGGCAGCAGGATGTCGTCATTTTGCGGCCTTCCTGTTTTGCCTCATACCATTCGCCGGATTCATAGGCGGCTGTCATATCACCGCCCAGACCGACTTCGATCATATCCTTGAATCCTGCTTTGATCAGCGCAGCACGCACGGAAGCCATGGAGATGTTTTCCCCGTACTGGCCCTCGATGGCAGGCGCACACATGGCATATACGTTCTTTCCTGCTTTGATGGCGCGGATCACATCCACGACCATGACGCGGGAATCGATGGCGCCGAACGGGCAGGAATGGATGCACTGTCCGCAGCGGATGCATTTTTCCTCATCAATGACGCAGATGCCGTACTGGTCATAGGAGATCGCGTCCACCGGGCACGGCCGCTTGCACGGACGGATCAGATGCGCGATCGCGCCGTACGGGCAGGCATTCGCGCACATTCCGCATTCCCGGCATTTGTTCGGATCGATCTTTGCCCGGGTATCGGTCATATATATGGCACCGAACCGGCATGACTGCAGACATGCCTTGCCGAGACACAGACGGCAGTTGTCCGTTACGGCATAGGAAGAAAGCGGACATTCCTCACAGGCCGGTTCAATGACCTGGACGATATTATCCGGATGCTTTGTCAGGGAAGCATCCTCGTTGCAGGCAAGACGCATGCGCCAGCGCAGGATCTCCCTTTCTTTATACACACAGCAGCGCCAGGTCGCATGCGGTCCCGGTGAGATCTCATACGCCAGCAGTTCTTTGTTTTTTTCATTCAGCTCGCCGTTCCATTCCAGCCTCGCAAGTCCTTCGACAACACGATGCTTCAGCGCAACAGCACCCTCATCATTTCGAATCATTATCTTACCTCTGTTTCTTATTCTTACTATATCCTTTTCCATGCATGAATCTCAACAAAAAAATGCTCCTTGCGGAGCATTCACATGATAATTTCCGTCTGTCAGAACTGATACTGATGCGGGTATGCCCAGATCTCGTAATGATCGACATCCTCCGCGCGGTAGCCGCCCGGTGACAGCATGTTGGTCATTTCAAAAGTCGTTTCCCCGCCTGCCGGAAGATCCCCGTCGAGGATCGTGAACATGTTGCCGAGGGGCTGGTTGTTCTTGTCAAAAAGAACGACTGTCACATAGACAAGGCTTCCGCTTTCATTCGTATTATTCTTTACGCGCCCGATCATCTCAACGCCCATCAGCTGGCCGTTTCTCAATGTCACATCCGATACATCATAGCGGATGCAGGAGACCTTTGCCATCGCTGCCGAGCCGTTCGGCACGGCACGGAGTTCCGTTCCTGAGTCGATCTGCGAAGTCGTCTGCCCGAGGAACCATCCTGTCTCACCCGGCTGGATGATCTGCGGATAGCAGCTGACCATACGAACGGTGTCGAGCAGATGCCCGTCCGCATCTTCCAGGGAGATCGAATCACCGCTCAGATAAAGATCCTTTTTCCCGGTATTCCGGATCGGGAAATAGACCGTCAGGTATGTATTGCCGATGATGTCGGTATAACGGTTGATAATCGGATTATCCACTGCGAAGTCCGGTTTTTTCTCACCTTCCCCAGTAACTTTCAGAACAACGCTGCTGCCGTCCAGCCAGATTACGACAGCGGCGGTTTCACCGCTTTCCAGCGTCTTCGGCTGACGTATCTCCCAGCCTTCCGCCGGTTCCCTGTTTCCGTTATCATCTTCCAGATATACATGGATCCCGGTATTGTTCGCATCCAGAACAACACCGTCTTCTTTGGATCCGTCATATTCAGCGACCAGGTGTTTTTTGACTTCAGCAGGTGTTTCCTGCGGCTGTTCGGCTGTTTCCTGCGGTTTTTCCGCTTCCTCTTTTCCTGTATTCTGCGCGGAGCATCCTGTGATCAGCAGGATGGCTGTCAGTGCCGTAATGATCTTTTTCATTTTCTTTATCTCCTTCTGCCTTTAACGTAATTCCGTTCCCCGCGGACCGGTCAACCGGAAAACAGAAAGAAGATGCCGCTGCTGCGGCATCTTCTTCATTCATGATCAGATCATATTTTCAGGAATCAGAATTCCCCGGATTCATGTGTTTCAGGAATATCCTTCTCGGAAGTTTTCTCTGCCTCTTCCGGGATAATGGACTTCTCTGCCATCTCACCGAGGGACTGTGCTTCTTCCGGAGTAGCAACATCCGGCTGGAACTCCTGGGCAACCGCTGACATTCCTGCATTGTTCTGTTTCGATTTTTTGTTGTTCATCAGGAAATATGCGGCCACGCCTGCCAGGGCAACACCGACGATCACAAATACCCACGGGAAGCCGCCGACTTTTGCGGTGATCTCGATCGTTTTTACCGAAGACGGCAGTTCGAAGAGATCGAATGTAACGGTATTTCCGTTTACTGTTCCGTATTCGCACTTCGCTTCACCGGGCATATTGACGATCATTTCCATGGCCATGCCGGACTGCTTCAGCATTTCCGGTGAAATATCCTGGTCACTCATTCCGGTTTCCTGACCCAGGGAATCAGTGACACCGGCAGTCTGAATCGTCACGGTGATCGTATTGCCGTCTTTTACAGCCTTAATGGCGTTTTCATCCACCGGGAGATTCTTTGCGGTGATCCCCACATATTTCTTGTCGCCTATGGTTTCTTCCGCATCGACAACAACAACTTTCTCGTCACCTTCCGTGAAGCTCTGCTTCATGGATTCACGCATTCCTGCCGTATCTGTTCCCATTTCCGACAGCATGCTTTCATCAAACAGCATGGTTACGGACTCGGACAATGCCGCATCAGAAGTTACATCAACTGTCATTTTTATGCGCATACAGCCGGTCAGTGTGACAGCCGCCAGAACTGCCAGCAGGGTTTTCAACTGTTTTTTCATTTTCTTTTTCCTCTCTTATTCAGATATGATTCCCGCTTCAGGAAATCATAATCATATTATAACGGTAACTGTGCTTTTTTACAGAGGCAAACGATTCAATATATCTCAGAAAGACAAAAGCACCCCGCAGGGTGCAGTCTGTTATTGTCCTTCTTTAATGGCAAGATATTTCTTTGCGCTGGAGATCCGTACGCAGATCGTGAAGACACGCATCGCCTTTTCCAGCTCATCCATGCCCGGGAAAGTCGGGGCAATACGGATGTTGGAATCATTGAGATCCTTGCCGTAAGGCCATGTGGCACCGGCAGGCGTCATCGTCACGCCGGCCTTTTTGGCTCTGTCTACGATATCCTTCGCACAGCCCGGGAGGGAATCAAACAGGATGAAATATCCGCCTAACGGCTTGGTCCATGTGCCGATCCCGAGTCCGCCGAGATCTTCATCCAGGATGTTCTCGACCAGTTCAAATTTCGGACGGATGATATCCGCGTGTTTCCGCATGTGTTCAACGATACCATGGATATTCTTGAAAAAACGCACATGGCGGAGCTGGTTGACCTTGTCATGTCCGATCGTCTGGAAACGCAGCTGGGCAAGACAGTCTGTCATATTGTTGGGGCTGGTTGCCAGCGCGGCGATGCCGCTTCCCGGGAATGTGATCTTTGATGTGGATGAGAATTTATATACGAGGTCCGGATTGCCTGCGCGTTTGCATTCTGCCAGGATCTCGATCAGGTAATCCTGATGATCATCATACAGATGGTGCACACCGTATGCATTGTCCCAGTAGATCCGGAAATCTTTCGCTGCCGGTTTCAGTCTGGCAAAACGGCGCACAGTTGAGTCGGAGTAGGAAGTACCCATCGGGTTGGAATACTTCGGCACACACCAGATCCCCTTGATGGCATCATCTTCCGCCACCAGTTTTTCGACGATATCCATATCCGGTCCTTCCGGTGTCATCGGGACCGGGATCATTTCGATGCCGAAATATTCCGTCATGGCAAAGTGACGGTCATAACCCGGCACCGGGCAGAGAAATTTTACTTTCGGCAGCCGGCACCACGGCGTGTTGCCCATGACGCCGTGCGCCCAGGAACGGCCGAGCGTATCGAACATGACATTGAGGGATGAGTTTCCGTAAATGATGATATCCTTCGGATTGTTTTCCATCATGTCACCGAGCAGTTCCCTTGCTTCCTTGATGCCGGTCAGGGCACCGTAGTTGCGGCAGTCCATACCCTCTTCACAATGCAGGTCGGAGGATGATGAAAGCACATCCATCATTCCCATGGACAGGTCCAGCTGGTCCTGGCATGGTTTTCCGCGGCTCATGTCGAGATTCATACCCTTTGCC
>CACZPD010000243.1 GCA_902782955.1 uncultured Erysipelotrichaceae bacterium | reverse complement strand
ACCATGGAAGCGACGATCAGCGCCGCCAGCATATAGTACATGTACTGCCGGGTGAAGAATGTCACGATGGAATCCACCGGTTCCAGGGGTGAATTGATAAACATGTAATAGTTCGCGAGATTGCCGCTGACCTTCCTGCCGTAGACGATCATCTCCTGGCGGGTATTGGTATTTTCCACATTCATGCTGTACTCGCCTTCACCGGCCTGCAGCAGTTCGCGCAGGACCCTGCCGTTGCGGAAATCGATATCCCCGACCCGGCGGGACGAATGAAAAACACAGCCGACACCGATACTGTCGGCATCGTAGATCAGATGGTCCTGGTCATTGTAGATCACCGCGCAGGCATCATTGTCAATGATCACCTGCAGCGTCTCATCCGCTTTCGTTTCCCTTCCGCTCAGCAGGGTCTCCTCGATCAGGTCAGCGACGATCTTGACCGTCTCGACTTTGCTGTTGCGGTAATACGGCCGGATCAGTCCGGTCTGCAGGGCACCGATAAACAAGGTGATCGCCATGGCAAACAGGACAAAGAAGATCCACATGCGGAACTGTATTTTATGTGTGTCAAGCTTCAAACTTATACCCCATTCCCCTTACGGTCACGATGCAGTCTCTGTATTTCCCGAGATTATGCCGCAGCATCTTGATATGTGTATCCACGGTCCTGTCTTCCCCGAAATAGTCATAATTCCAGACATCCTCGAGGAGCTTCTGGCGCGACAGGGCGATATTGCGGTGGCGGGCAAGATAGATCAGAAGATCGATCTCCTTCGGCGTCATGAGTACTTTCTCATCATCCACCGTAACGCTGCGCCCGGAGATGTCGATCACCAGTCCGCCGAAGCGCAGGATCTCATTGCCGCGGGAAACACGGCGTTCGATCACGACACGGATCCGCGCCATCAGCTCCTTCGGCGAAAACGGCTTGACGACATAATCATCCACGCCCAGCTCGAACCCGAAAAGCTTGTCATACTCCTCCTGCCTTGCGCTCAGCATGATCACGGGAACATCATCGATCTGCTTCATCTGCCGGCAGACGGTAAAACCATCCAGCTTCGGCATCATGATATCCAGTATGACACAGTCATAATGCGTCGTCTTTATCTTCTCCAGTGCTTCTGCACCGTCTTCTGCTTCATCTGTTTCATAACCGTTGAGCTCCGCGTATTCACGCACGACCTCACGGATGTTTGCTTCATCATCCACGATCAGTATCTTTGTCATAGTTATTTCTCTTTCTGATGATTTCCATTCGGTCCGCAATCAGTGTGCGGTCATCTGATATTTTACCATTAAATCGTATGAACGTGTCTTTCGCCAGTTCTGTTTCATATTTCTGAAACAGGGACGGCCATACGATCACATCAGCTGTTCCCGTTTCGTCGCTGACTTTCAGGAAAGCCATGATATCGCCTTTCCTTGTCCGGTGGCGGCGCACATTGTCGATGACGGCAATGCACCGGAATACCGGTTTGCCGGAAAGGATGGATGCGATGGAATCGGATTCTTCCCCGAGTTCCTTCTTCAGTTTTTCCACCGGCTGTTCGCCGATATTGAAGCCCAGAGCTTCTTTCTCCAGCCTTGCCCTTTCGCTGTCCGCTTCCTTCATGCGCACAAGAACAGGTTTTGAAACCAGTCCGAGATCGATGGACATCTGTCCGCCTTCACGGATCTGGACGATCTCGCCGTATCTGACAGCATCAGCCAGACCTTCCTTCAGGGTCCTCCTGTTTTCCGAAAACCCGTCCAGGGCACCGGCATCGATCAGGGCAGTCATCGTTTTTTCCGATATCCCCTTCAGCAGTGCCCGGGCAGTGAAATCAAAGAAATCCGTATACAGTCCGTTTTCTTCCCGTTCCGCGATCAGGGCGGCGGCTTCCCTGCCGGATACGCCCCTTACTACGGAGAGAGGAAGCGAGATGCTGTTGTCCTTGGCTTCATACTCCATGCCCGAAGTATTGATGTCCGGATACAGAAGCGTGATCTTCCGCCGCCGCAGTTCCCGGATATATTCTCCTGTTTTGGCAGGATTGCCTATGACGCTGCTGAGCAGCGATACATAGAAACAGAGCGGGTAATTTGCCTTGAGATATGCCATATCATAGGAGACAAGCCCGTAGGCGACAGCGTGGGATTTATTGAAACCGTACCCGCTGAATTTTTCAATATAGGAAAAGAGCTCCTCCGCCGTTTCCCGGCTGTGTCCCCTTGAAACCGCCCCGGTGATGAATTCATCACGCAGGTGTTCCATTTCCTTCGCGTTCTTCTTTGATATAGCTTTGCGGAGCACATCAGCCCTGCCGAGTGAAAAACCGGCCACGGTCTCCGCCGTGCGCATCGCCTGTTCCTGGTAGACCATTACGCCGTATGTCTCCCTGAGGACCGGGATCAGTTCCTTTACCGGGTATCGGACTGCGGAAGGATTTTTCCGGTTGTCGAGATAGGTCTGGATATTGCCGCTTGAGGAAGGATTGAAGATCGCCCTGGTCAGCCCGATATCCTCGAAACGCACGGGACGGATCCTTCGCAGCAGGTTGCGGATCCCGGCAGATTCAAACTGGAATATGCCTTCCGTTTCGGCATTCTGAAAAATGCGCAGTGTCGCCGGATCGTTCAGCGGTATGCGGTTGATGTCAAAGGACGGATATTCCTTCTGTACGGCATTGACGATTTCATGGATGATCGTCAGATTGCGCACGCTGAGGAAGTCCATTTTGATCAGTCCGCGTTCCTCCAGATATTCCGCAGGGAACTGGGTCGTCAGGATCTCGCCGCCGAGGGAAGCGGTCGGAATGACCTCGGACAGAGGTTTATCGGAGATCACGACGCCGGCCGCGTGCTCGCTGGCATGCCGCGGCAGTCCTTCCAGCTTCATGGCTGTATCCATCAATTCCTTCAGATCGCGGTTGGCATCCACCATCCGCTTCAGGCGCGCATTTTCCTTCAGGGCACGGCTCAGGGTGATCCCGGGTATTTCCGGGATCTGACGTACCAGGTTGTCGGTATCATAGCTGCTGATATGCATGGTTCCGGCTGTGTCCCGGATGACCTGGCGGGCACCCAGGGTAGCGAATGTGATGATATTCGCGACATGGTCTTTCCCGTATTTATCCCGGACATAGGCAATGACATCATCCCTTCCGGTATCCTCGAAATCGGTATCGATATCCGGCATGGAGATGCGTTCCGGGTTGAGGAACCGCTCAAACAGCAGGTCATAGCGGAGCGGGTCGATCTCGGTGATGCCGAGGCAGTACGCTGCCAGTGAACCGGCGGCGCTTCCCCTGCCCGGACCGACATAGATCCCATTCCGTTTCGCGTACAGGATAAAGTCATACACGATGAGGAAATAATCCTCGAAGTGCATGTCATGGATCACTTTCAGTTCATAGGACAGTCTTTCTTTATATACCTGAGGGACTTCCCCGCCGAGCCTTCTGGACAGACCCGCCCGGCAGAGCCGCGGCAGATATTCTTCCGACGTCATCTTGCCGTCTTTGATCACAAAAGCAGGAAGACCGGTCTTCGGCAGTTCATATGTCGCCTTGCAGGCATCGGCGATCTCATCCGTCCGGATCAGGTCGTCGTAATCGTAGAGTTCCTTCATTTCCTCCGGTGAGAGCAGATATCTCCCGTCATCCGTAATGAGGGTGGAATCATCCGTCTTCTTCCTTTCACCGATCGCCCGCAGCGTACGGTAGAGCGGCGCGTCTTCCTTCTTCAGATAATAGACTTTATTCAGGGCGACGGTACGGATGGACAATGATGACGCGACCCGCTTCAGGGAAGCGTTGCGGATCTTCCACAGGGAAGCTTCCTGATAGGACAGCGCGATATCAAAAACCGGCAGTTCCTTCTGCATCTCGATCAGCCTGGAACGCACAGCTTCCATGTCATCGCTGACCAGTTCGCGGTCAAACCAGCCGCCTTCCCCGTAAACGATCAGGAAACAGTGGCCGCTGCAGCGTACCAGGTCCTCCGTGCTGAGTGTCCCGTTTTCGGAATACAGGGATGAGAGGGACATCAGGTTCCGGTAACCCTGGTTATCCTTTGAAAGCAGGAGGAAAGGAACTTTCACATCGTGGTACATGATATCGGCTTCCAGGCCGATAATGGGATGCATATCCTCCTGCCGGCAGAGCCGCAGAAAAGAAGCGGCCCCGTAAAGCACATTGCGGTCGGTCAGTACGGCATGTGAAAAGCCGTTTTCCTTCAGATATTGTATATATTCACGCAGCCTCACAGTGCTGTTGAGAAATGAGTAGCTGCTTCTTACGAACAGATGTACAGGCATAGTGTTATTATATAACAGTTTCTTAAGATATCGGAATATTCCCCTTATCCCGGATTATGCTTAAGCAATCTTATAAAAATATGCTACAATAGGAAGTCGTAAAATGATTATGAGGATAGTCCATGACGAATCAGAACAACAAAGAGAAAAAAGAAACTGCGAAACCGATAACCCGCAGGCAATATAGAAGACAGAAACTGAGAGAGTACAAGAAGATCAAGCTGGAAGAACTTTCCCCGGCAGAACAGGCAAAGTGGAAACACCGCCGCCGGTATGCCCGCCGGCATAAGATCCTGAATGTCCTGATGGCTTTCTTTATTCTCGTCATGTCCTGTTATCTCGCTGTCGGCGTATTTGCCGTCAAGACGATGAACAAGATGCTAGAAGGAACACCCCAGCTCAGATCCAAGGATTTCATCAGTGAGGAATCCAGCAAGATCTATGACGGGGAGGGAAAGCTCCTGACGGAGATCGGTACGATCTACCGTGAGAACACGACCTATGAGAAATGTCCGGAATCGCTGATCGACGCGTTCCTCTCCATTGAGGATTCACGTTACTTCCAGCATAACGGCTTCGATATCCCCCGTTTCACCAAAGCGGCGATCGAAAACGTCATGCACGGCGACTTCGGCCAGGGCGGTTCCACATTCACCATGCAGCTGGTAAAGAATACCTACTTCTCGATCGATGCCGGTGATGAAAGTACGGAACGTTCCAAATCGCTTTCCTACAAAGCACAGCAGATCTTCCTGGCCCTGAAGCTTGAAAGAATGATGGACAAGAAGCATATCTTCGAACTCTATGTCAACAAGCTGAACTTCGGCGGCCAGATCAGAGGCGTCAAGAAAGCGGCGCAGTACTACTTCAATAAGGATGTCACCGATCTCAATATCAGTGAATCCGCCCTGCTGGCCGGCATCGTCAACCTGCCGAACCAGTACAACCCGTATGATTATCTGGAACATGCCACAAAGCGCAGAAACCAGGTTCTCGATATGATGGAACAGCACGGCTACATTACAGCCGAGGAAAAGGAACTGGCCAAGTCGATCAAGGTTGAAGACCAGCTGATCGGTGAAGACAATCTGAATGTTGAAAGCAGGGACTACCCTGCCTATATCGACGCGGTCATCGAGGAAGCCATAGCCATGACCGGCTATGATCCGGTCGTCAAGGGCATGCGGATCTACACATCCATGAACCGGACGATCCAGAAAAAGATCGAATCGATCGAAGCCGGCGAAGGCGGTGTTTACTGGCCGGATGATCTGTTCCAGGCAGCGATCGTCGTTATGAACAACCACAACGGCGAGATCGTCGGTATCGGCGGCGGACGTCATTATGATCAGAATACAGCCCGTTCCCTGAACCGTGCGACTTCACAGTTCAAGCAGCCGGGTTCCTCGATCAAGCCTGTGCTGAGCTATGCATTGGCATTTGAATATCTCGGTTATTCCCTGGATGAGATCCTGCTCGACAAGCCGATTACCTTCCCTGGTGAAAGCCGCGTACTTGTCAACGCGACCGGCAAATATGTCGGTGATGTCACGATCAAGAATGCTGTTGCACAGTCACTCAATATTCCTGCTATCCTGACGCTGGAAAATGTTACCGCGAAGATCGGAAGCGAAAAAGTCGTCAGCTACCTGAATGAGATCGGGTACTCGGCAATTTCCAACGAGAAGTTCCATATGTCCTACGCGATCGGCGGAAACGACTTCGTCGCTACCGTCAAGCAGATGGCAGGCGCGCACGCCATGCTCATCAATATGGGCGTATACAATGAACCGCATACGATCACGAAGATCGTCATGTCGACCGGTGAGGAATACCTGCCGGAAAACCAGAACAAGCGTGTGCTTTCCGCGGGAAGCGCATGGCTGGTCACCCAGCTGGAAGAAAACAACGTCAGCGGCAATATCTTCAACTACATGCAGATACTGAGAAAGTCTTATCCGGTATATGCGAAGACCGGCACGACCGACTGGGGCTCCGACGGTCTGCAGTACGGTATCCCGAAGAACGCCGCCAAGGACAAGTGGATGATCTCCAATACTTCCCAGTACACCAACGCGGTATGGACGGGTTATGACAAAGCTGTAAAGAACCAGGGTACATATTTCCAGCAGTGGAAGAGCAATATGAACATCCCCGGCAACATCAACCTGCAGCTCCTCAACGCTGAAGAGGAAGTCGCTGAAAGCGATGCCCTCAAAGGTGTTTCCAAACCGGATGATGTTGTGGAAGTCACCTATGCATACGGAACTTATCCGCATGTCAAATCCGAAAGCTGGATGCCGCGCGGATCCATGAAAACATCACAGGTATCCTCAGCAGGCCTGAAGAATACACCGATGATCAGCGCTGACGAATATACAAGCGGCGCTCCGACACTTACCAGCATCAACGCTTCCTGTTCCAACGGTCTCGTCTACATCAACTGGAACTCCCAGAATGGCTGTTCCGGCGGATCCAGGGATATCTCCCTGCACGACCAGTGGAACAACATCAGCCAGAAAGGCGCTTGTCTTGTCGATACGTCCTGGCTCTTCCGCAACCGCGGCAACACCTATGTCGCGGAGATCTATGCCAATTCTTCCTATATCACTACTGTAACGAGCACAACAGGTGCCTACGCAGGTCTGCCGGCTGAACTCAGCGGCAATATCAGCGTATGCGGCTATTACTACAACTCAAAAGGAACCAGTGACAAGCTGTGCACCAATGCAGGCACTTATATTCCGGAAGTGGAAGAAGAGAAAGAAGAGGAAGACGAAGAGAAAAAAGACGACGAAAAGAAGGACGACGAGAAAAAGGACGAAAAGAAAGATAAAGACAAGAAAAAAGACAAGGACAAAAAGGACAACTGATAAAGACGAGCCGAACGGCTCGTCTTTCCTTGTCTATTCAGATATCTTCTTTCTGGTGATGATGCGGATGGGAGTCCCTTCAAGGGCAAATGCCCTTCTCAGGGAGTTTTCGATAAACCTCTGATATGTGAAATGCATCAGCTTCGGATCGTTGCATGAGAGAACGAATGTCGGCGGCAGTGAAGCGACCTGCGTCGCGTAGTAGATGCGGAACCGCTTGCCGTTCCTTGCCGGTGCCGGATTTGTGATCTGCGTATCCGCGATCACTTCGTTCAGTATGTTTGTCGGGATCCTCCTGGTCGCATTCTCATAGACCTCATTCACTTTGGGTATGATCTCCGTCACCCTCTGATGGGTCAGGGCACTTACATAGAGAATCGGTGCGTATGAGAGGTAAGCAAATTCAGAGCGGATCTGTTCCGTGAAGCGGTTCATGGTCTTATCGTCTTTTTCGACTGCGTCCCATTTGTTTACGACAATGATCAGCGGCTTGCCCGCTTCGCTGGCATAGCCTGCCACATGTTTGTCCTGTTCGCGGATCCCCTTTTCACCGTCAATGAGGAATAATACGACATCACAGCGCTCGATGGCTTTCATAGCCCTGAGCACGGAATACTTTTCAATGGATTCGTAGACTTTGCCGCGTTTGCGGATACCTGCCGTATCCACGATGACATACGGTTCCCCTTCATATTCAAAGGGTGTATCGATGGCGTCCCTTGTCGTGCCCTGAATATCCGATACGATGGAGCGGTTTTCCCTGAGGATGGCATTGACGAGGGATGATTTGCCGACATTCGGTTCACCGATCACCGCGATATGGATGCCCTGGTATTCCTCTTCGTTGTCCTTGTCCGGCATTTTCGCCATGCACGCGTCGAGAAGATCGCCGATCCCGAGTCCGTGCAGACCCGATACTGCCATCGGGTCACCGAGGCCGAGGGAATAGAACTCATAGATATTGATCACCTTGTCCGGGTCATCGATCATGTTGACGGCAAGCACGACCGGCTTGTCCTGTTTCTGCAGCATGGACGCAATATAGGAATCATCATCCGACAGTCCTGTTTTCCCGTCGCATACCATAACGATGACATCCGCTTCGTCGACCGCGATCTGGACCTGTGCCCGGATCTCTTCCTGGAACGGTTCATTCTCCAGCTGGATCCCGCCGGTGTCGATCAGACGGAATGTCTTCCCGAGCCATTCACCGGCCGCGTAGATCCTGTCACGGGTCACGCCGGCCGTATCTTCGACGATCGACAGACGTTCCCCTATAATTCGATTAAAGATCGTAGACTTCCCTACATTCGGTCTGCCTACGATCGCAATTACTCCTGTATTCATTTTCAGCCCTCCTGATTCAGAAAGGGTTCCGCAAGTGCATAAATGGTATCTGTTACTTCCTCGATGGACATGTAGGAAGTATCGATCTCCACTGCATCCTCCGCTTTGGTCAGCGGTGAATTCTCACGGTGCATATCCTGATAATCCCGCTCCGCGATCTCCTTTTCGATCGTGTCGATATCGGAAGTAGGAATGCCTTTTTCAATATTCTGCTTATATCTTCTTTCCGCTCTTGCCCTGGCGGAAGCGGTCATGTAGATCTTGACTTCTGCATCTTTCAGCACGACAGTACCGATATCCCTGCCGTCCATGATAAAGCCTTTTTCCTTTGCCATTTCCTGCTGGCGGAGAACCAGGTCCCTTCTGACGTTCTTCAGTTTGGAAACATCGCTGGCCGCAAGCGAGATCTCATCGGTGCGGATCGCGTCGCTGACATCCCTGCCGTCAAGGAATACATCCCCTGCCGGTGTCATCCGGATCTCCGTATTCTTCAGCATTTCACATACGGCTTCCTCATCATCAAGCGCGATGCCGCTCTGAACAGCTTTCAGCGCTGTGCAGCGGTACATGGCTCCGGTATCGAGATGGACATAGGAAAGCTTTTCCGCAAGCCGTTTGGATATGGTGCTTTTTCCGGCAGCACTCGGTCCGTCAATCGCTATATTGATCCGCATATCAATAACTCCTCTATCGTGTCAGTACGATCCAGTAGACTACAAATGCCAGCGCAATGCCGAGGGCAATGATCAGGACGATCAGGATGATGTTCAGGATACGGTCCGTATGACGGATCTTGTCACTGACTTCGTTCAGGTTGTCTTCATAGTCATCCAGCTGGGCGCGCATCTGTGTCGTTTCATTCAGAAGCTGCTGGCGGGTATCTCTTTCCGCCTCGCTGTGTCTGTCAAAGTAATCCTCATCCTCGGTATCCTCGAATTCCGAGTAATTGAAAGTATCGTTGTATGCCGGCTGCTGCGGTGCCGGCTGCTTGCGCCGGTTCTGCATATAAGACATCTGGGGGACATTGAGCGTACTCTGCCCGCTCTTTCTCCCGTTGACAAGACTCTGTACTTCCGCCATGATGTCCTCTTTGGACATGGTCTGGGAATCTTCCTCGAAAGGACTTTCTGCCGGCGCAGGAGCTTCCTGTACCGGATTCTGATCTTCATAACGGCGTTTGTAGAAATCCCGGTAATAATCATGCTGGATCTGCGGTTTTTCCGTTCTCTGACGCTGCATCTGCACAGGTCTCTGCCTCTGCTGCACGGAAGCGTAAGGATCCCTGCTGTATGTGCTTTCCTGCTGCGGATTCAGCTGCTGAAGTACATTGACAGAGGTATTGTCGCTGACAGCGTTTCCCTGCCTGACATTGTACTGCTTGACTTCGCGGATGTACTGATCCAGGAAATCATTCTCATAGGAATCTCCTGTATCGGAGACCATCGGCCTGCTGTTCGCAAAGGAAGGCGTTCTCGGTGCCGGCTCTGCCGGTTCCGCAGGAGCGAATTCCGGATCATCTGTACGCCTGAGCCGCCTTGCATGTGAGGGATCATAATCATCCGCAGATCTCGTATAATTACCTTCACGGGAAAAATTGCGGGAATCGATCCGGTTCAGACGCTTCTCGAAACGGGAAAGCTCTTTTGACTGATAGCCGTCATCGATCTCGTTCTGGAGACTGTTGCGCAGTTCTCTGTATTTTTCGCTTCGTGATAGATTAGCCATAAAAAAACCTTTCTGTAACATGACTATTATATATCATTTGTTTCAAAAAACATATATGAAACAAAGCCATTTTACAGAAGGTCTGATTTGCTGAATCAGGCGTGCAGGACCGGTGAAAGCCGCTTGTAGAGCAGACGTGTCACGACGCTGACCAGGATTCCCTTGATCAGGTTGAACGGCGTTACACATGCCATGACGAATGTGAATTTGTTCTGTATGAACGGGAAGATCGCCTGTCCGGCGCCGATGATCGCTTCCATCGGGAAGTGCGCCAGCGCAACATAGGCCGGGAGAAGGACGAAATAGTTCAGCAGCACCCCTGCCGCCATCATGCACAATGTACCGATGACCATGCCCTTGATCGCGGTTTTGAGCGTCTTGTTTTTGCTGTACATATACGCTGCCGGGACGGTGAAGGATATACCGATCAGGAAGTTGGCCATTTCCCCTACGCCCATCGTGATCGTTCCCTGGAAGATCAGGTTCAGCGCGACTTTGAGCGCTTCGATGATCACGGCATAAGCCGGTCCGAGGGCAAATCCGCCCATCAGGACAGCTGCTTCGCTGAAATCCATCTTGTAGAAAGTCGGCGCGACCGGAAGCGGGAATTCCAGCAGCATCAGTACGAAGGCCACAGCGCCCAGGACGGCTGCCTTGGCAATGGCCCGTGTGTTAAGGATCTT
>CACZPD010000242.1 GCA_902782955.1 uncultured Erysipelotrichaceae bacterium | reverse complement strand
TTGTATCTTCCCGCAGCGGCACACCACAGTAACTGCAAGCGCGTCTGACTAACATAATGACTCCTTTACAACAGAGATATTATATCTTAAATGCAGGAATAACAAGAAGAGAAGGGCAGGAAATCTTCTTCAAATCTTAAAAGATTTCCGGGTTTGCGGGTAATTCGGGCCTGTTTATGAGTAAAATAGGGAAGAATCATCACAGACAGAAGGAACGATATGAGAGAAACAGAATACCTTCCGGATCAGACACTGCCGGCTGAAGCGGCGGAATTATACCGGACCAGTTTTCCCGAAAATGAAAGAATACCCCTGGAACGGCTTATTGCGTGGTCAGGTACAGACAGGAAGATGTTTCTTTATTATGATAAGGAAATATTTATAGGGCTTTCCTATGTATTCCTGTTTGAAGATATGGTATATCTTGGATATCTGGCTGTTGAAGAGAAGTATCGGAATCAGGGCTACGGCAGCCGGATCCTGAAGATCCTGCAGGAAAGATATCATGACCGGAGGATCCTCATCGATATCGAAGAACTCGATCCGGACGCAGAGAACAGCCTGGAACGGGAAAAGCGGATGGATTTCTACCTGCGGAACGGGTTTGTTTCTTCCGGTGTCTTCTATTGGTTCTACGATGTGGATTATGAGCTGCTTTCCTGTCACGGGACGGTAAAAAAGGAAGATTTCCAGCGTCTTGTGCGGAAACACTGGGGACCTGCCTCAAAGAACGCTGTTTACAGAGAAAAATGATTGACATGTCTATAGTGTGTGGTATCATATTACCGCACACTTTTTTGTGTATGCATGCGTGGGAGGATGAGCAGACATCCGTTTACCACTGCATGTGGTTGAAAAATAAGGAGGAAAACCACATGGCAAAAAGAATTGCAAAGGTCTGCAAACTGCAGTTTCCTGCAGGCGGCGCAAAACCGGGACCGGCTTTAGCTTCAGCTGGCATCAACATGCCTAAGTTCTGCACAGAATTCAACGACAAGACGAAAGACCGTGCAGGCGACATCGTTCCTGTAATCATTACAGCTTATGAAGACAAGTCCTTTGACTTCATTATCAAGACAACTCCGGCAGCTGTTCTTCTGAAGAAGGCTGCAGGCATCTCCAAAGCATCCGGAAATCCGAAAGCTGAAAAAGCAGGAAAGATCACGGAAGCTCAGCTGAGAGAGATCGCCGAGTACAAGATGCCTGACCTGAACGCGAATGACGTCGAAGCAGCGATGAAGATCGTTGCCGGCACAGCTCGCAACATGGGCATCACGATCGAAGGATGGGAGGCTAACTGATTATGGCAGGCAAGAAACTGACAGATGCGGCAAAATTAGTTGACCGTACCAGAACTTATGATTACAAGGAAGCAGTTGCGCTCGCAAAAAAGACAAGCACAACTAAATTCAACTCCTCTGTTGAAGCTGCGTTCTTACTGAACGTTGACCCGCGTCAGGCTGATCAGAACATCCGTGGTGCTATGGTACTGCCGAACGGCACAGGCCGTGAACAGACAGTTCTCGTTATCACACAGGGTGCGAAGGAAGAAGAAGCACGCCAGGCAGGCGCTGACTTCGTCGGCGGCGAAGACATGATCGAAAAGATCCAGAAGGGCTGGTTAGGCTTTGACAAGATCGTTGCGACACCGGATATGATGGGCAAGCTTGGTAAGCTCGGCCGTCTGTTAGGCCCAAGAGGCTTAATGCCGAACCCGAAGACCGGAACAGTCACAACAAACGTTTCGCAGGCAGTCGAAGAAATCAAGAAGGGTAAAGTTGAATACCGTGTTGACAGAGACGGAAACGTCAATGTCATGATCGGCAAATGCTCCTTCACGGATGAAGCGCTGGCTGAGAACTTCAAGGCTCTCAAGGAACAGCTGATCAAGGTAAGACCGGCAGCTGTCAAAGGTGCTTACATCAAGGGCATCACAGTCTCCACGACAATGGGCCCTGGCATCAAAGTCACAATCGACTAATGACCTTACAAGACCGGAGAGATCCGGTTTTTGTATTTTTCACAGAAAATGATTGACAAACATCAACAGGAAAGTTAATATTTATTGCGTTATCAAATACCATAGACAGTAACAGCGGATGCTTAATATGTTACCGAGGTAAGAGAAAGATTTTATTTTGTTTCTTTTAAAGCCCTCGCTGTCCGCGTGGGCTTTCTATATATGTGTATGCGATAACAAAGAAAGGAAAGGTAAAGAATGAATCAGACTGTTTTAGAGCAAAAGCAGAATATCGTCAAAGAGATTTCTGAAAAGTTCGCAAATTCCGGTTCTACGGTTGTCGCAGAATACCGCGGATTATCAGTTGCTGAAATCACCGAGCTGCGTCGTTCCCTGCGTGCTGAAGGCGTAGACATGAAAGTCTACAAGAACACACTGGTCAGACGCGCCGCTGATGAAGCAGGATTTGCTGATCTGAAAGATATCATGGCTGGCCCGAACGCACTTGCATTCGGAACTGATGAAACAGCAGCGGCCAGAGTCATGGCGAAATTTGCGAAAAAACACAAAGCTCTCATCCTGAAGGGCGGTATCGTGGAAGGAAAAGTCATCGACGAAGCAACGCTGACTGAACTGTCACTCCTGCCGAACAGAGAAGGTATGCTGAGCATGTTCCTGAGCGTCCTGAACGCACCTATTTCTTCATTCGCACGTGTTGTCAATGCAGTTGCTGAGGCAAAGGGCGGAAACGGAGAAACAACTGAAGAAGCTGCAGAGGCAGCGGCCTGAAATTAGGAGGAGAAGAAAATCATGGCAAAAATTACACAGGAAGATATCCTTGCATTCTTAGACGAAGCTACAATTCTTGAACTCAACACACTCGTTAAAGCAATCGAAGAAAAATACGGCGTTACAGCTGCAGCTCCGGTCGCTGTTGCAGCAGCTCCGGCTGAAGAAGAAGGCGCTGGCGAGCCGAAGGCAGTTACTGTTGTATTAACATCTATCGGTGATACAAAAGTTGCTGTTATCAAAGCTGTCCGTGAAATCACAGGTCTCGGACTTGTTGACGCTAAGAAACTCGTTGACAGCCATCCGTGCAACATCAAGGAAAACATCCCGGTTGAAGAAGCTGACGAAATCAAGAAGAAACTCACAGACGCCGGCGCAACAATCGAATACAAATAATCGCACGAACTGTAACTTAATAAAAGCCGGACTTCGGTTCGGCTTTTAGTCCCTGAGAAAGGATCCATGCTTATTGTCACATTATTTTACTGACAACCGTGATCTGGAGAAAAACCGGAAGGAACATTCTTTCCGGTTTTCGGGCCGTTTATACACTTTTATTACGGATAACGGTGTATTTTCAAAAAAGGGTGTTGATTACGGTACAAGGGCCCTGCTGGAGGCGCTGGAAGGCGAATCGCTCCGCGGGCCGATACTGGATCTTGGATGCGGCTATGGTGCTGTAGGCATCGTCATGAAATCGGAATACCCGGCCGAGCGTGTCGTATGCGCAGACATCAATCCGCGGGCGGCAGAACTGACAGAAGAGAACTGCCGTCTGAACCGGGCGGAATGCGAAGTATACGTCTCCGACGGCTTTGCGCAGCTGGAATGCTCCTTCCGCGCCATACTCACAAACCCGCCCATACGGGCAGGCAAGGCGGTGATCTACCGTCTGTTCGAAGAATCCTTCGCGCGTCTGGAAAAAGACGGCGTACTGTACGTCGTGATCCGGAAACAGCAGGGGGCGGAAAGCGCCGTCAGGAAACTGACGGAGATCTTCGGCAATTGTGAGCGCCTGGAACAGAACAAGGGATACTGGATACTAAAAAGTATTAAATTGACCTATTGAAAAAGTCATGATAATATAATAAATTGCAAAAGAATCCGAATTGGGTAGGGAGCTTTATGCCCTTTTTGGTGTTTACGGGATGCATGCGAAAGGATGGTGTACATGGAAAATAAAGAATCATACCGCGTTGTGCAATACGGAAACAAGGCTGTCCGAAGGGATTATTCGAAGGTCAGCAGCACACTGGATCTGCCGGATCTGGTAGAGATCCAGACTGCTTCTTTTGAGTGGTTTCTCACGGAGGGAATCAAGGAAGTTTTCAACGATATTTATCCGATCGAAAACTACGGCGGCAACATCCGTCTGAAATTCCTTGATTATGAATTCGGCGAGCCGAAGTATTCCATCAGCGACTGCAAGTACCGTGAAGTCAATTACTGCGCTCCTCTGAAAGCAAAGATGGAGCTGGAAGTAATGGACCCGGATACAGGCGAAGTCATGACCAAATGGGAAGAGGTTTTCCTCGGTGATTTCCCGATGATGACGCCGACAGGTACTTTCATTATCAATGGTGCAGAGCGTGTTATCGTTTCGCAAATCGTCAGATCTCCCGGTGCTTATTTCGATATTATTTCGGATGAGAGAGCAGGGAAGGACACATATACTTGTGAACTGATTCCGAGCCGCGGTACATGGCTTGAGTTCATGAGTGATGATAAGAAAACAGCTCTCGGCAGGATCATGAATGTTTCGATCGACAGAAGAAGGAAGATACTCAGTACGATCCTTTTCAAGGCGATCGGCATGTCCCTGAACCTGCAGAGAGGGGAAGATGCTTTTGACACATCAGATATGACCAAATTCCTCAAGGCCTCCGGCTTTGATGTGTACAGTGATGTTGTCGTTCCGGAAGAAGAAAGAGAATTCCAGAATGATTATATGCTGCTGTATACATCCGTTTTCGGAAACTATGAGGAAGTCAAGAATACGCTGGCAGCTGACAAGACAAAGTTCACGAACGATGCCCTGTTAAGCGTTTATGAAAACCAGCGTGCAGATGAGATCGCGACCATCGAAGGCGCTGTCAACCTCATGGATGCCAAGTTCTTCGATTACCGCCGTTACGACCTGACCAAGGCCGGCCGTTACAAAGTACGCAAGAAGCTGAATATTCTTGACCGTATGGAAGGCCATGAACTGGTCAAGGACCTGGTCGGCGCGGAAGGAAAAGTGATCTTCAAAAAGAACAAACTGATCGGCAAGGATGAGCGGAATGCGCTGCGGGATGAGATCAACAAGGGCATCCTGTGCAAGGCGCTGCCGTTTAACCATGCTTTCTCCCACCCGGTGACAGCCGTCATGGAAACATCCTGGACGAATGCACTGGCCGGAAGAGTCCTGGCTGTTGACCTGGAAGGCGAAACTGTCTCCATGGAAATGGGCACAGTCCTCACACCGGAAGATGTCGAAGCGATCGCAAAGGAATTTGACAAGGTTACCGTATATGCGGGAATCATTGCCAATGAAGTCAAAGTTTCCAACGCAAACGTCAATGCTGTTCTGAATATCGGCTCCAGACTGTACACCGTCGGCCGTATTACAGCGGAAGGCAAAGACGTTACCGATGAAGACGGCGAACTCATCTGTGCACGTTATATCCCGGATTATCCGGTCACACCGGTCAGCACGGCCGGTCAGGAAGCGGTCAGCGCAAAGGTCATGAACAAGGAAAAGATCAGCATCTGGCTGGTCGGAACCTGTGTTCAGGAAATCTTGATCAAGCAGGATGCGGATCATGCCGTCAAACTGATCGGTATCGACCCGCTGAATGACAAGCACACGATCACGATGTCCGATATGTATGCACTGTACAACTATGAACTGACAATGACAGCCGGCATCGGCACACAGGATGATATCGATATGCTCGGCAACCGCCGTATCCGTACGGTAGGCGAGCTGATCCAGAACCAGTTCCGGATCGGTCTTTCCCGTATGGAAAGAGTTGTCAAGGAAAGAATGTCGATCGCTGAGATCGCCAATCTGACACCGAAGCAGCTGACGAATATCCGTCCGCTGACAGCAGCGATCAAGGAGTTCTTCTCCTCATCGCAGCTCTCACAGTTCATGGACCAGCAGAACCCGCTGGCTGAGCTGTCCAACAAGAGACGTATTTCCGCGCTCGGACCCGGCGGTCTGACACGTGAAAGAGCAGGCTTCGAAGTCCGTGATATTCATAACTCCCACTATGGAAGGATCTGTCCGATCGAAACACCGGAAGGTCCGAACATCGGTCTGATCTCCTATCTGACCACATATGCGAAGGTCAATGAATACGGATTTATCGAAACTCCGTACCGTAAGGTTGAAAACGGCGTCGTAACGGATGAGATCAAATACATGGCTGCCGATGAGGAAAATGACCATGTCATCGCGCAGGCAAACGAGATCGTCAACGGCAGACTTGCCGGTGATCGTGTCGTTGCCAGGATCGCCGGTGAAACCGTCATGGCTGACAGGGACATGATCGACTACGCGGACGTATCTCCGCGCCAGATCGTTTCCGTGGCTACTGCCTGTGTTCCTTTCCTGGAAAACGATGACTGTACACGTGCCCTCATGGGTGCGAACATGCAGCGTCAGGCAGTT
>CACZPD010000241.1 GCA_902782955.1 uncultured Erysipelotrichaceae bacterium | reverse complement strand
CCGGGTTTGCACATATGGTCCAGCGTCTCTTCCAGATAATAACCTTCCGAAAAGAGAATATACGGAAGGCCCCATGCGGCAAGCCTGTATTCCCCATGCCTGATCTTTTCTTCATCAGGACCGGCAAGCTGTACGGTCATGTCATCTTCGTGCAGTGTTTCTGTCACATGAATGTGCCGGTATGCGCTGAACGCCGTTTCCAGGAGTTTCCTGCGCAGCTCGCGTGAAAGTATTCCCTTTTCTTCCGGGAAAACATAAATCTCCCGGCAGTGATACTTCCTCCGTATTTCTTTTACCGATGTTACTTCAGATTTTGAAACCGGATCGAATGATCCGCAGACTACGGTCCTCATGGCAGAATGATCTTCTGATTCTTTGCACGCTTATAGAGAATGATCGTGCGTCCTATGATCTGTACGACTTCGCTTTTCGTATGCATGGCCAGATCAAAAGCAGTTTCCTTGAGATCAGCCGGCGCTGTTTTCAGCACATTGACCTTGACCAGCTCCCGTTTGGCAAGGGCAAGACTGACAGTTTCGATCAGATTGTCGCTTAAGCCGTCTTTGCCGATCTGAAAAATAGCATTCTCTGTCTGTGCCAGTCTTCTGAGATAGCTTTTCTGTTTTCCTGTAAGCATCAGATCATCGCCTTTCTAAATGTTACATTTACATTTTGCGGAACATGGACTTTGACTGTCCGGATATCACCGCTCAGGCATACCCATCCGAGTCCGTCTATTACGACATCCATTTTATCTTCATCTTTGCGTTTTGCATATTGCCTGAATTTGTTATGAAGCGGAACAGGAGACAGTTCTTCCCCGTAATGCTTTTTCCAGTAGGCATCCGCATTTTCCGCCTTTCCCCTGTGAAGCGGAAGTGCATCGCTGCAGTACCACACTGCCGTCGCTCTGGTACAGCCGAGAACGTCGATACGCGCCAGTCCGCCTGCCGCGAAGCTCTGGTCATTTTTCAGCTGGAAGATCTGCGGTTTGACGGTACGCGCCGGAAGGATCTGCTTCAGATCCTTTTCATCCGTTTCCATCAGGATGCTCTGCGATATCTCGATGCCGGGAGTATCGATAAACGGGATTCCTTCGATCGTTATCTCATTGAAATCCAGTGTCGTGCCGGGATATCGTGAAGCGGTCAGGACCGCATCACCCGCAAGCTGGTTGAGCAGCGTGCTTTTCCCGCTGTTTGCTTTGCCGATCACGATGACCGGGCTGTCTTTCCGGTACTGCCGGATCAGGGAGAGCAGTTCATCCATTCCTTCATTCTGCACGCTTGATGTCAGGACCAGGTCGCGGATCTGCGTTCCTTCTTCCTTCAGGCGCCGGAAGATGAAATGCGCGATCTTCTCATGGCTGACCGTGTCCGGAAGAAGATCCCTTTTCGTGACCGCGAGAATCATATCCCTGCCGGGCAGGATCCGTTTCAGTCCCGGGATCATGGATGCTTCAAAGTCAAACAGATCCGCGACGAGAAGGATCAGGCCGTCCATCCGGCTGATCTGCTTCAGAATGTTGTCGGGTTCGATCCCCTTCCGCATGGAGACAGTCAGATCATCATAATGGATCAGCCGGAAACACCGCTGACAATATGCCGCATCCGGTTTAGGCGTATAGCCCGGAAGGTCTTTATCCGTACTCTGCAGGGTAATGCCGCAGCCCTTACATTTCACCATCATTGTCTCCTTTATCGAATAACCCTTTTTTCTTATAGTATTTCAGAATGAGTTTTTCAGCCCTGCGGCTGATCTTTCCGAAAATATTATCATTTCCTTTCGGATCCACCAGGATCGTGAAAATTCCCATGCGGTTTCCGCCGCAGATATCGGTAATAAGCTGGTCACCGACGATCACGCATTCCTGCGGGGATACCTGATACCTTTTCAGCGCCCTGTACAATCCCGGCCGCAGCGGTTTCAGCGCAAAGAATATACAGTCGGTATTCAGGGCCTTGCTGATACGCAGAGTCCTTCCGGCCATATTGTTGGAAATTGCGACCGGAATGATGCCTGCGTCTTTCAGGTCCTGTACGTAACGTATTTCCTCTTCCCCGACTTCTTCGGAATCGGACGGGACAAGCGTATTGTCAATATCCAGGATACACAGTCTGACACCGTGTTCCTTCAGCTTTTCCGGTTCCACTTCAAGACAGGAATGCACATAGTGATCAGGCAGAAACCAGTTTTTCATTATGCTTCCCCTTCGTCAAAAAGACTGAGCGGTTCATAATCACTGTGTACGCTTTCTTTCTCTTCAGGCATATCAATGATCCTGCATTCCGCTATTCCCTTTTCAAAAGACCATCCTTCTTTCAGAACCAGCGGCGCCGAGAATCCGGATTCCCGCGGTCTGATCGGAATATCAGTCGCTTTGAGTTTCTGTTCTTCCGGATCATAGAAAGAAAGCACGTCTCCCGGCGCGATCATTCCGATATAGGAAACAACGCTCGGATTCGTTTTGATCTTACGGCAGATCATACTGCCTTTTGCAGGACGCTTTCCGGTCATGATCTCCTTCAGATAGATACGCTTCATTCCGCCGTTTTCACTCATGACGAGAACTGCTGTATTTCCGGGATCGGCAGCGCAGGCATACGCAGCTGCATCTGATTTTGCCAGATTCATCGCCTTGACGCCTTTCGACCTGACACCTGTGGACGGGATCTCCTCCAGATCAAAGCTGTACGCATTGCCGTCCTTGGAAACCATTACGACGGACTGCCCCTCATAAGCCGGGAACGCTGCGATCAGTTCCCCGTCCGGCGGCAGTGACATCGCAGTCATGACCTTGCTGTTGCGTTCCACGCTCCACAGGCTGACAGGTGTTTTCTTGATCTGTCCGCCTGTACTCAGTGTTACGATCCATGCATGTGTCTGGAAAGACTTGATCAGGATGGCGCTTCTGATCTTGTCATCGCCGTCGATCCTGACAGCACTGTTCAGATGGCTGCCCCTGTCTTTCCATTTCGCGTCAGGGATCTGCCATACAGGCACAGACGCATAGTTTCCCTTTGATGTAAACAGAAGCATCGTATCTACGGTATCGCATTCGATGGAACCGATCAGATGGTCGCCTTCCTTGATGCCGGTCTGCAGATGACTGCTGGCATTGAAGGATTTCATGGATACGCGCTTGATATATCCGTCTTCCGTTACCGTGACCATGACGCGCTCGTTGGTGATCATCTGCGCTTTGTCGATGACGATCTCGGAAACTTCACTTTCGATCTTTGTCCTTCTTTCACTGCCGAAGTTCTTTTTGACTTCACGCAGTTCCTTCACGATGACAGCCTTCAGCATCGCTTCGTTTTCAATGATTCCCCTGGTCTCCTCGATCTTGTTGACAAGTTCCGCGAATTCCTGACGCAGCTCGAAAATATCCGTATTGGTCAGGCGGTAAAGGCGCAGGGAAACGATGGCTTCCGCCTGCGGTTCATCAAAATGGAATTCCCGCATGAGATTCTTTTTCGCGTCCCCTTTGTCTTTGCTGGCGCGGATGATGCGGATGATCTCATCGAGGATGGAAACGGCCTTCATCAGACCTTCGATCACATGGCATCTCGCTTCCATCTTATCGAGTTCATAGCGTGATCTGCGCAGGACGACTTCCTTGCGGAAATCGATAAACGCATCCAGAAGGCCGAGCAGGCCTACCTGGACCGGTGTTTTATCAATGATCGCCACATTGTTGTAGCTGTAATATGTCTGCAGGTTGGTATTCTTGTAGAAATAGTTCAGGATCATATTCGCATCAGCGTCTTTTTTGACATCCACAACGATGCGCAGACCGTTCCTGTCCGAACTGTCACGGACATCCAGTACACCGTCGATCGCCTTGGAAATACGGATCTCGTCCATTTCCTTGACCAGTTTCGATTTGACGATCTCATACGGGATCTCGGTGATGATGATCTGCTGGATGCTGCGGGCATCTTTGATCTCACACTTCGCCCGGACAACGATCCTTCCTTTTCCTGTTTCAAATGCGGAACGGATGCCGTCTTCCCCCTGGACGATGCCGCCGGTCGGAAAATCCGGACCGGGCATGATATCCATGATATTCGTAAGGGAACATTCCGGGTTGTGGATGCGGTATACAGCCGCGTCAACGACTTCATTCAGGTTATGCGGCGGCATGTTTGTGGCATAACCGGCCGCAATGCCTGTCGCGCCGTTGACCAGCATAACGGGAAAAGGAACCGGCAGAACGGTCGGCTCATTTTCCGTATCATCAAAATTCGGTGTCATCTCGACAGTATTCTTGTCGAGGTCATCTTCCATGACCTGCGTGACTTTTGCCAGACGTACTTCCGTATAACGCATGGCCGCAGCTGGGTCATCGTCGATCGAGCCGTTGTTGCCGTGCATATCGATCAGCGGCAGACGGACTTTCCAGTCCTGCGACATGCGCACCATGGCGTCATAGACGGAACTGTCCCCGTGCGGATGGTAATTACCGATTACAAGACCGACGGTCTTTGCGGATTTCCGGTACGGGTGATCCCACGTATTCCCGTCATGGTACATGGCGTAGAGAATTCTTCTCTGTACAGGTTTCAGACCGTCACGCGCATCGGGCAGCGCTCTTTCCTGAATGATGTATTTCGCATATCTTCCGAAACGGTCGGACATGATATCTTCCAGCAATGCGGGAACAATGACCGTCTTATCTTCAAAATCTTTCTTTCTTGCCATTAATCCCCCACCTTAAAATCATCTTCCAATGTAAAGGAAATATTCTCTTCGATCCATCTTCTGCGCTTTTCGGCTTTATCGCCCATCAGTACAGACACGCGCTTTTCAGCTGCCACACCGTCCTCGATGCCGACCTGGATCAATGTGCGGTGCTCGGGATCCATCGTAGTTTCCCACAGCTGCGCGGCGTTCATTTCGCCAAGTCCCTTGTATCTCTGGATCTCCACTTTCCCCATCTTTTTGCGCAGGGAATCGAGTTCGTCATCGGTATAGCAGTACTGCGATGTTTTTCCTTTGGTTACTTTATACAGCGGCGGAAGCGCGATATATACCATCCCGCTTTCCACCAGCGGACGCATGTATCTGTAGAAGAACGTAAGCAGGAGGATCTGGATATGCGATCCGTCATCATCCGCATCGGTCATGATGATCACTTTGCCGTAATTGGATTCGCTTACATCAAAGTTTGCGCCGACACCCGCACCGAGGGCGTAGATCAGCGTGTTCAGTTCTTCGTTCTTTTCGATCTCCGCAAGTGAGCTCTTTTCCGTATTCAGCACTTTTCCCCTTAACGGCAGGATCGCCTGATACTGGGAATCTCTTCCCTGCTTGGCACTGCCGCCGGCAGAATCACCCTCGACGAGGAAGAGTTCCTTAATACGGGAATCCTTTGACTGGGCCGGTGAAAGCTTGCCGGATAAAACCTTCTCGCTCTTTCCTGCGCGCTTGCCCCTTCTGGCCTCGTCTCTTGCTTTTCTCGCCGCATCCCTTGCCTGCTGGGCTTTCTGCATTTTCCGGATCAGTGTATCCGACTGGGTCCTGTTTTCCTCCAGCCAGAATGAAAGCTGGTCCGATACAACAGATTCCACCGCCGGCTTGGCTTCCGGTGTCCCGAGTTTTCCCTTTGTCTGTCCTTCAAACTGGAGCAGGTTTTCGGGAATGGTGACACTGATGATGCTGGTGAGTCCTTCACGGACATCGCTGCCTTCCAGGTTTTTGTCTTTATCCTTGAGCAGTCCGTATTTTCTCGCGTAATCATTGACTGCTTTCGTAAACGCGGTACGGTAGCCGACTTCGTGCGAACCGCCGACCGTGGTCCTGACCAGGTTTACAAAGCTGTAAGTATTCTCCTGATAGTCATCCGTGTACTGGAATGCCGTATCCACATGGATGCCCCCGACATCACCGGAAAACTTGACCGGCGCAGTCAAAGGACGGCGGTCTTCGGAAAGATAATTCAGATAAGCCGTGAGGCCGTCTTCGTAACAGAATACTTCCGTCTCGTTTTTCTTTCCGCGGCGGTCAATGACTTCCATCGCGATCCCACTCAGCAGGAACGCTTCTTCACGGGCTCTTTCACAGACCGTATCGAATTTGAATTCCGTCGCCGAAAAGATCTTCCTGTCCGGCTTAAAAGTAACTTTGGAGCCTGTGCGGGTTGTCTTTCCGAGATTCTCCAGTTTGCCGATCTTTTTCCCGCCGTTTTCAAAGCGCATCCTGACAAGCTGCCCGTCATGCGCAACTTCCGCTTCCAGCCATTCACTGAGCGCGTTGACGACCGATGCGCCGACGCCGTGCAGTCCGCCGGCTGTTTTATAGCCGCCTTCGGAAGTGAATTTACCGCCGGCATGCAGAACCGTAAAAATGACCTGCAGTGTATTGACGCCGCTGGCATGCATGCCGGTAGGCATGCCTCTGCCTTCATCCTGTACCGTTACGCTTCCGTCATTCTGCAGAGTGATGGTGATCTTTTTCCCGTATCCGTTCAGCGCCTCATCGATGGAGTTGTCTACGATCTCCCAGATCAGATGATGCAGGCCGTGGATATCCGTGGAACCTATATACATGCCCGGACGCTTCCGGACCGCTTCCAATCCTTCCAGTATCTGAATGCTTTCGTCTGTATATTTGTTTTTTGCCATTCATTTCTCCTGACTTTACTGTTTCATATTATATCAAAAATCCGCGTGTTTTTTGCCTTAATCAAGCGGAAAGACTGACGGTATAATATCACCGCGCATCCCTGTATAATGAATGCAGAGAGAGGTATCCTTATGAATCCTGTATTCGGTATTTCCGTATATCCCGACATCCGTCCCATGTCCGAGATCAAGGAATATTTCAGCCTTGCCTCCCGTTACGGATGCAGGCGTGTATTCTCCAGCATGTTTTCCGTTGAAGGCACAAAGGAAGAAGTTCTGGAACTGTTCCGGGACATGATCGACAGCGCGCATGCGTACGGCATGGAAGTGTCCCTGGACGTCAATCCCGGCTGTTTCAGACGCATGGGTGCGGACTATGACGATCTTTCCGTTTTTCATGAGATCGGCTGTGATATTGTCCGCATGGATATGTCTTTCGGCACAGAAAAAGATGCCGTCCTGCTGAAAAATCCGTATGGCATCAAAATAGAATTCAATGCCAGTTCCAAATCCCTTCAGGAGATACAGGAACTCCTGGATCTCGGCGTCGAAAAAGACCGCCTGCTGTTCTGCCACAACTTTTATCCGCAGCGGTATACCGGTTTCCGCTGGGACCGCTTTCTGGCAGTCAATAAAGAACTGCGCAAAGCAGGTGTACGGGTCGGCGCTTTTATTCCTTCCCACGCGGAAAACACACACGGGGTATGGAATGCCGTAAACGGCCTGCCTACGGTCGAAAAGCTCCGTGACCTGCCGGTCGACCTGCAGATGCGCATCCTGCTCTCTACAGGCGATGTGACAGATATCCTGATCGGAAACGCCTATGCATCAGAAGAAGAATTCAAAGCATTGAAAAAAGCGCTTGAAACGAAAAAGATGGAGCCGGATAATCCGATGATCAAAGTAATGGAATCATTCGGCGCTTCCTTTTCCATCGAAGGCATACCGCAGAAAAAACTGAAGGTCGTCTTCGATCAGGAAGCTGCCCCCATCGAAAAGGAGATCGTTCTGGATTTCTTCCCGCACATGGATTTCGGAGACAGCTCGGAATGGATGTGGCGAAGCCGCGGACCCCGCTTCATTTACCGCGGAAAAAAGATCTCAGCCCGGTCATGTGAAGGAGAATACTTCCAGCCCGGGGATGTCGTTATGGTCAATGAATCGTATCCCAACTATGCCGGAGAGGTACAGGTCGTCCTTCTGCCGCTGAAAAATGACGGTCAGCGCAACCGGGTCGGTCATCTCGTACCGGGTGAAGAGATGATGCTGGAGCTGATACATGACGGTGACATCGTTATCTTTGAGGAATTCGGATAATATCAAAAAAATGGAGATCGTTCTCCATTTTTTCTTACAATGCGGCTTCCAGTTCCCTGCGTACAGCCTGAATGAATTCCAGGCTGTTTACTTTTGTGACATTTTCCAGTTCCGTGATGCGGACCAGGTCGCCTGTCATCGTTCCGCCTTCAATCGTCCGGATCACAGCCGCTTCCAGCTCATCCGCGAACCGGCAGAGATCTTTGTTGTCATCCAGCTCGCCGCGTTTTCTCAGCGCGCCACTCCATGCGAAGATCGTCGCTACGGAATTGGTGCTGGTCTCCTCGCCTGCCAGATGCTTGTAATAGTGTCTCTGTACGGTTCCGTGCGCCGCTTCGTATTCATAGAATCCTTCCGGTGATACGAGAACAGACGTCATCATCGCGAGGGAGCCGAATGCAGAGCTCAGCATATCGGAGAAAACATCTCCATCATAGTTTTTGCATGCCCAGATCATGCCGCCTTCGGATTTCATGATCCTGGCAACCGCGTCGTCGATCAGCGTATAGAAATATGTAATTCCGGCCGCTTCAAACTGCTCACGGTATTCTTCGTCATATACTTTCTGGAAGATCTCCTTGAACTGACCGTCATATATTTTGGAAATGGTATCTTTTGAAGCAAACCAGAGGTCTTTCTTCTGATCCAGCGCATAGGCAAAGCAGCTTCTGGCAAATCCGGTTATGGACGCATCCAGATTGTACATTCCCTGCACGATGCCCGGTCCTTCAAACTGGAAGATCGTCTCTTCGCTCTTCGTGCCGTCTTCTTTTTCAAAAACAAGCTTGGCACATCCTTTTCCTGTAATGCGCATCTCCGTGTTTTTATACACATCACCGTATGCGTGACGTGCGATCGTTATAGGCTTTTTCCAGTTGGAAACACATGGTCTGATGCCTTTCACCAGGATCGGTGTGCGGAATACCGTTCCGTCCAGAATTGCCCTGATCGTAGCGTTGGGACTCTTATACAGCTTCTTAAGTTTGTATTCCTCCATCCTGGCCAGATTGGGCGTGATCGTTGCGCATTTGACACCTACGCCGTATCTGCGGATCGCTTCCGCGGCTTCTGTTGTAACTGCATCATCGGTTTCGTCACGATGCTCCAGTCCGAGGTCGTAGTATTCTGTTTTCAGATCAATAAACGGCAAAAGAAGTTCATCCTTGATCATCTGCCAGAGGATCCTGGTCATCTCATCGCCGTCCATCTCTACGAGCGGCACATTCATCTGTATTTGCTTCATACCGTATTCCTCCCTGTTTGAGAAGTATCGTAGCATATTTTCCCCGCAAAGCAAAACCATTCCGTCCCTGACGTTTTCACGAACCTTTCTTACTATTCTGTTTACGGAGTGTTAGAATAAAATCGTATCGTATGATACGGGAGTGTATTGCTATGAAAACTATTCTTGCGATTATAATCAGTTATTTATTCGGCTCCGTCCCATGGGGCCTGGTAATCGGCAAAGTATTCTACCATAAAGACATCCGGAATGAAGGAAGCGGAAACACCGGTGCCACCAATGCCGGCCGTGTCCTCGGCCGTCCTGTGGCTGTCATCGTTACCGTGCTGGATGCGGTAAAAGCTCTGCTTTCCATGCTGGTGGCGAATGCCATCGCGCCGCAGGCAACGATCCTGGCAGGTCTCGCATGCTGTGCCGGTCACTGCTTTCCGGTCTTCGCCCAGTTTCGCGGCGGCAAGGCAGTCGCTACGACATATGGTTTCTTCCTGAGTATTGCCCTGCTGATCACGCACAGCTGGTTCTGGAATTTCCTGTTCCCGGTGATCGTGTTCTTCGCGGTCCTGTATATGACAAAGATGGTCAGCGTTTCCTCCATGACATCCGTTTCTGCGGAAGCCCTGGTCACCCTGGTCCAGTTCCTGTTCCATAAGGTACCGTTCGCCGTACCGGCGTCAACGATCCTGCTCGCAGTTTTCATTATTTACCGCCACAGATCCAATATTGAAAGGATCAAAAACGGTACCGAAAGCAAGATCAAGTGGATGGGCTGAGATATGGGAAAAGTTGAAACATTCACACTGGATATTGCCCCGCTCGGGGAGTCACCGCGCACCATTTATGTTTATCTGCCGGACAGTTATTTCCGGACAAAGAAAAAATACCCCATTCTGTACATGTTTGACGGACACAACCTGTTTGATGATGAAACCGCGACATACGGGAAGTGCTGGGGCATAAAGGATTATCTGGATAAAAACCAGCTGGATCTTGTCGTGATCGGCCAGGACTGCAACCACACAGGCGACAAGCGCATGGATGAATACTGTCCCTTCCCTTCCGAAAGAAAGACCATGGCGAGAAGCACGATCACATCCGAAGGCGAGATCACGGCACACTGGTTTGCGACTGTCCTGAAACAGGAATGCGAAAAGCGCTACCGCATATACAAAAGCAGAAAGCACGTGGGCATCGGCGGCTCCAGCATGGGCGGGCTGATGTCGGAATACATGATCGCGAAATACAACGATGTATACGGCAAGGCTGCGTGTGTCTCCTCTGCCGCATACTACTGCGCAGAACCGCTGCTGAAACTGATCAGGGAAAGCAGGCTTGATCCGGATACCCGCATCTACATGGACTTCGGATCAAAGGAAACAGACAACCGGGAATTCATGGTTCTGAACGTTGACCTGATGCTGGAAATGAATCATGCCTTCAGCGAACAGGGATGCAGAACCTATCCGCATATCGTCGTTGACGGCATGCATTGCGAAGCAACCTGGGAAACAATCGTCCCGGTATTCCTGAAATACCTCTATCCGGAAATCTACTGAACATGAAAAGCCTCCGCGGAGGCTTTTTTCAGATCGTCCTGATATCTTTGTTAAATAACAGTGAAAGCGCTGATACAGCGAGCCCGAGAGAGCATGCCATAAGCAGGACAGCACTGCCGGACCACTGCAGGATCACTCCCGCAAGGACGGAGGCGATCGGTGTAAGTCCCTGTGAAAGCACACTGATGATGCCGCTGACCTTGCTGAGCATATTCCTGTCCACAACACGCATCAGCGTAGTGTTGAGAGGAATATTGACAAAAGCGAGAAGAAATCCGGTCAGACAGATAGCCAGGCAGAACAGGATCAGAAACAGGTTCAATGAACTGTTCCGCGCAATCAGAAACCAGTAAGCTGCGGACAGCATGATCATGAGTCCTGCCATATCACATACCCTGAAGGCCGTTTTTCTGCCGATATTTTTTTCTGTTTCACGCGAGCTCAGGATCACGGAACCGATCAATGAGCTGATGCCGAAAAGAACATTGAAGACAGAAGACCAGAGTTCCGGTGTGAGGATATTGTCAAACAGATAGGAAGATGCCCCGGCAATATCCGTTTTAACAAAATACGGGATAAAGTTTCCGTAAATCGGTGTGGTGAAGAAATTGATAAACAGGATCGCACCCATCATGGCCATGATCGCTTTCTGCGTTCTGAGGTATTTCATTCCTTCCCCCATATCGCCGAATACGATCCGCAGTGTCAGTTTTTCCCCGCCGGGAACATGCTGATAACGAATGAACATTTCCGAGAGCCCGGATATGAGATAACAGACACCAACGACACAGAAGAGTATCGTGACGGGCAGTGCGGAATACATGATGCCCGCCAGCACAATACCGAAAATATTCTGCAGGGCATTCTTGATGGAGTAGTAGGCATTTGCCTGCTGGAGTTTTTCCTCGGCCACGATATGCGGCAATAAAGCGCTCGCTGCCGGTGAAAAGATCCCGCTGACTATATTCCCGAGAATACCGATCATGAAGAGGATCGCAATATGTGCCGCCGGTTGTTTCATCCACAGCATGCCCGCAACCGCCAGCAGGATCATGCCTCCCTTCAGATAATCGCAGATGAACATGATCTTCGCTTTATTGAAACGGTCTCCAAGTACACCGCCGAACGGGGTGGCCAGCAGCAGGGCCGCACCGCACACAGCCAGATATAGTCCCTGCAGAAAAGCATTGTTGGCACTGATCTCCAGAATATAGAAGCTTACCGCAAAGCTGTACAGGACAGCACCCAGATCAGATACAAGGGCACCGAAATAAACAAGACGGAAATTCCGGCTGCGGAATACATTTTCCGGTTTTGTTTTCTGCTCACTCATGCGCCGTCACTCCCTGCCACATGGTTTCCAGTTCGGAACTCTTCAAAATCTGTATCAGGGTCTTTATACTTTCAGCCGCTGTAACGCCAAGAGAGTCGTGCATATTGAAACCATCCGGGATACTGATACTGATCGAACGGATCCTGCTGAAACTGTAATCCGGGTCTTTGTCAAAAAGCCGGGCATATTCCGCTGCTTTGATAAGAGTTTCGTGTGCTTTTTCCGTATTTCCGCTTTTGATCTCTACATAGGCAGAGATGACAGATATGAGAGCTTTGGTTTTTGCCTGAAATCCCGATTCATCTTTTTCCTGCAGCATTCCTTCCAGTATTTCCTGCAGCCACGAAATGCTGTCTCTCGCCGCAGGATAATCTCCCCTTTCACAGAACAGCAGTACATAACCGAGGGTCGAATTGGAAAACGTGCCGAAACTCTGCAGCAGACCTTTAAGGAGATACGGTTCCGCTTCTTCCGGACGATGCATGAATGCGGCGAGGCTGATACCGATCGAATCATTATATATTCCGCCGATATTATTCTTCTTCATCAGTTCCAGTCCTTTTTCATGTTCTCCCATAGCCATGTAGATCGCTCCGATCTCTGCGCTGATCGTATATTCGCTGATCTCCGGATCTGTGCTCTGACCGACCATCTGCGACGCTTTTTCCAGCAGGCTGACTGCGTGCTCGAACATTTCCCTGTTCCGGGTCTCCAGACCGGAGAGATAATATAATCCGGCACATTTCATTGCGATCTTCAAATTATTCGGGTATTTTTTCAATATTTTATCTGCCGCCGCCAGATTTTCCGGATTGATATCCCGGATGAATGAATCCAGTTCTTCAAGCGCTGATTCAAGCCGGTTATTCTTCATTTGATATCCCAGCAGCATATCTGTGGATACGCCGAAAAAGTCAGCCATTTCCAGGATCAGGGTCAGATCCGGCACCGACAGCCCGGATTCCCATTTATATACCGCACCGGTCGTAACACCGAATACCTCAGCGAATTTCTCCTGTGTCATTCCCCGCTGTCTGCGCAGCTCACGGATATTCGCGGACAATTTCATACGCAGATACCTCCTGTTCCGGTTCCATTATAGATGACAGGCATACAGAAAAGAAGACACTAATAATACTGATAGTATGTTATTTTCACATACTGTCAGTATGCATTGTCGTAAAAAAGAAAAGATATTCCGCATTTGAAATATCTTTTTTCTGTGTTCTCAATATTTGAATGTATTATTGCCGATCGTATAGGTATCGGGTGTATCCTCGCTTTTTCCTGCTTTCCGGACTTCGATCAGGTTCAGGACATCATAGCCCATCTTTGCCAGGAATCTCAGCATCCTGTCATTATTCGGGTGAACATAGTTGTAAAGCGTATCATTGCCGTATTCCTCCGCGATCTTTTCTGCATGCCGAAACAGCATTTTGCCGACGCCTTTCCGGCGGTATTCATCCCTGACATAGATGGATTCCAGCCACACACAGGAATCATCGATCCGGCATACCGCATATCCGACAAATCTGCCGTCCTTACTGACTGCAAAGACGGGATATTCCCGTTTCAGATAATATGCGATCTCCTCTTCCGCCTGTTCGAGATCTTCGTTGAGTGTCTGCTGATGGAATGACGCAAGCGTTTTGCGGAAAGCAGCGGTCATATAGAGGATATTCTGCATATTCTTCTCATTGATCTGTACGATATGCATCGGTTCATTTGCCTGGACCTTGATATACTGCACATCTTCCTCCTCATCGAAATACGGATCCTCTTCATCCTCAGGGTCAACATACTCCTTGGTCTCATAGTATTCGATCCCGTTGTCTTCACACCATACCATGGCAATGGACCGCAGGGCGCTGTCCTTGTAGTCATACCAGTCTTCACGCAGGCCGAAACGGTCAAGCGCAGCACGGAAACGCCGGAACGCGCCTTTGCCGTGCAATGAATTGATCAGCCACTCCTGCGCTGTTCCTTTTGTCTCTTCTTCCGCGAAATCACGCATGATCCCGTATTCATTGATATCATACCTTGACGGCAGTTCTATCACGTCCTCTAAGTAATCATCCGGATCTGCCGGTTTTGACTGTCCTTCCAGCCAGAGACCGTCCGAATTCCGGTACGCAATGGTTTCCGTGGGAACATGATAGAAAAAGGTTATTTCATCTGAAGCATCTTCCAGACATTCGATTATTTTAGCAAGATCAGTTTTCATAGAGACCTCCTGTACTTTCAGTATACCATTTCTTTTCCGCGCGGCATAAACCGGTCTTTTTCCTTTCGCTGAAAATATTTTCACTTGACTGAAAACATTTTCTTTATAAAATGAAGGCGTATATATCTGGAGGGAAATGATGATCTACCCTGAAGTACAAGAACTGACAGAGAGCGAACTGAAGCATCTTTGTGAAGAATACCGCCGGAATAATTTCATTGATCCGAAGGTCAGT
>CACZPD010000240.1 GCA_902782955.1 uncultured Erysipelotrichaceae bacterium | reverse complement strand
ATCGCATCCCGGAAGCCTTCAGCTCGTCCATTCGGTACAGGGACTTCACATCCACCAGAACCTTTTCTTCGTCCTTCAACTCGTCCTTGAACAATTCCTTGATCTGCATCATCGACATATTCCGATATTCGTTGTGGCCGACAGCCACGATCACGCAGTCCGCCTTGGGAATGTCTTCCCGAGCTGTCAATTCGATACCATATTCATGCTTCGCCACCTCCGGGTCGGCCCAGGAATCCGTGACGATGGGATGAATATCAAATTCTTTCAGGCGGTTGACGATATCCACGACCTTGCTGTTTCTGGTATCCGGGCAATTCTCCTTAAATGTGAGACCGAGGATGACCACGGTAGCCTTCTTCGGCGCCATGCCGGTTTCGATCATCTCCTTCACGGCCGCATCCGCGACAAACGCTCCCATGGAGTCGTTGACCTGACGCCCGTTCAGAATGATCTGGCTGTGATACCCAAGCCTCTCGGCAATATTCGTAAGATAATAGGGATCGACGCCGATGCAGTGGCCGCCGACCAGGCCCGGTTTGAACCCGAGGGCGTTCCATTTTGTATTCATGCCCTCCAGCACTTCGGCCGTATCGATCTTCAGCTTATCGCAGATAATGGCGATCTCGTTCATGAAGGCAATGTTGATATCGCGCTGGCTGTTCTCCACTACCTTCACGGCTTCCGCGGTTTTGATGTTGCTCACCGGGAATGTCCCGGCTTTGATGACGATGTCGTACACCTTTTTGATCTCAGCGGCGGACTCCTCGTCCATGCCGGAAACGACCTTGCGAATATTGGTGAGCGTATGCACGCGGTCGCCGGGATTGATCCGCTCCGGGCTGTAACCGATTTTCCAGTCAACGCCGCACTTGAGGCCGCTTTCCTTTTCAATGATGGGAACGCAGATATCCTCGGTGACTCCGGGGTATACCGTTGACTCGAAAACGACGATGGATCCGGCGCTGAGGTTTTGTCCCACCGTCCGGGCCGAGCCCTCGATGGGTCTCAGATCCGGCGTCTTGTCCACGTTCACCGGTGTCGGGACCGCGACGACGATAAAGGAGGCTTCCTTCAGTTTTGTCGGATCTGCCGTGAACTCGACAGTTGTATTTTTAATGGCTTCGCCGACCTCATTGGTCGCGTCGATACCGTTCTTGTATTCATTGACGCGCTTCTCGTTGATATCGAACCCAATGACCTTGATATGCTTTGCAAACTCGACGGCGATCGGCATACCCACATAGCCAAGGCCAACCATCGCCAGTTTTTTCTCTCCGGAAATAAGTCCCTGATAGATCGTATTGAACTCCATTTTACTTCTCCTTCTGATAAATGATGGTGCTGATTTGATTTTTTATTCTATTCCATTTTTATACTGCAATTTTCCAGGGCGTTAACAATTTTATCCGCAGCGTGCCCATCTCCAAACGGCATATAGGATTCATCTATCGTCTGCTCAACGCTCAGTTTTTTTATTATCTCTTCCGCGATGGGCCGACACAATTCATTTCGACCGTCAATCATGATTTCTGGCCAACAGATAAAATTCAAAATGGTCACACACTTTTTCCCGGCAAAAAAAGCTTCTCTCTGCAATCCGCCGGAATCCGTGATGATCTTCTTAGCATTTTTAACAAGACAAGTGCTCTCCAGATAACCAACCGGCTCTGTCAACAGAACTTTTGTGAAATGATGCTCCTTCTGAATACGCATCGCTCTTTGTTTGTTTCTCGGATGAACCGGGTAGATCGTCGGAGCGTCCAGCATTTCGACAGCTTTAAAGATCTCCAGCAAGACCTTATCTTCACCGGTGTTTTCTTCTCTATGGCAGGTCATATAATAAAACTCGGTGGGAACCGAAGCCGTACCGCCGTTCAAGAGACACAGTGAAATATCCGCCGGTTTCAGTCTGCTGCTGTATTCAACAAACGCATCGTACATGGGGTCGCCTACCAATATCGCCCTGGATTGTATTCCCTCTTTCGCCATTTCATCGAAACCGCTCTGGGAAGAGGCGAGAAGCAGGCTGGATACATGATCGGTGCAGATCCGATTGAGTTCCTCCGGGTTTGTCATGAAGTGCGTTCGGGTACCGGCCTCCACATGGCAAACCGGGATATGAAGCTTAGCCGCTGCCAGTGCTGCTGCCAGCGTAGAATTGGTATCGCCATACACCAAAAGCCAGTCCGGCTTTTCCTTTTGCAATACCTCTTCAATCGCTATCATCATCCTGCCAGTCATTTGCGCATGGGTACCGCCTGAGATCCCCAGGTTATAATCCGGGTCCGGGATGTCAAGCTCCCTGAAAAACTGCTCCGACATGTTGTAATCATAATGCTGGCCCGTGTGAATCAGAATCTCCTGATGCTTTTTTCTAAGTACATGTGATACAACGGCAGCCTTGATAAACTGCGGTCTGGCGCCGACAACCGTGACAACTCTCATTTTCCATTCCTCAACTTTTCAAATCAAAACCGCTCTGAAAACTCCTTTGCCAGCTTTTCATACGTAAAGTGCTCAAGAACCGCTTCCTGCCCGTTTTTACCCATTTGTATTCTTTCCTCTTCACTTATGCTGAGCATTCTTTTCATTCCATTTGCCAAGGCAACAGCATCCTCTGCCTTAACTGATATTCCGCAGGAATAGTCTGAGATAAAATCGTTAGGCGCGTCCACCGCATATAAGATTGGTTTTCCTGACATCATTGAGT
>CACZPD010000239.1 GCA_902782955.1 uncultured Erysipelotrichaceae bacterium | reverse complement strand
CCTGCGCTTATCTGATCAAGCATCATCAAATAAGCCTCCTTTAGCTGGCTGGAGACAAAACCGACAGATATTCCATCTCGATATCTGAACCTATCTGTGGGGGATATTCCGGCTCGCAGCACCTGCTGCACACGGTTAAGATAAGACAGCTCCGGATTCTCACCGAATTTCCTATTACGCAGCATAATACATCAACCACAGACATAACTTATGCTATTTTGGTGCTTATATTGTAGCTTACAGGACAAGTTCTTGTCAAGGAGGTATCAACTTCAATCTGTGACCGTTGACTTGGATGGATAGTTTTGCTATAATTTTGACAGAAAAACAAATACCTGCTTTCTTGGTTGCAGAATCCTGCATAAATGAGTACCCGGTCAGATTCCGGGGCGGACTTTCCTCCACTGTGATCGGCGCATGCCGTAGCCAGCCAGCCCAGCCAAGAGACAGCAGACACAGAGGATTGGTGTCTGCCCGCCGCAGTCTTAAAGGCTGTGGCCGGCAGGCATTTTGTTTTTTCGGGGTGGCGGATCTGATTTGACTTTGCAGTAATCCGTTGCTCCTGCGGTTTCAGTCAAGCGCAATACATGTTAGAAGGAGGAAAATGAATATGAAAAAGCATGTAATCAAAAGTCTCTTAGTCGCGATGGCGGTAGCCATTATGACAATTGCGATGTCGGGGGTGGCGTTCGCGGTAACGTATGAAGATCCGGGAGCGTATTTAGCAGGATCCTTGGGAAGTGAAACTTCAGGAAGCATTACAGTAAAGATTGTTTTAGAGAGTAAATTGGAAAGTGGTTATAACTATGCAGGAGCTTATCACGTATCGGTATCTCCCCTGAAAGATGGGCAGAGCGGATATAGTGTTCGTGATGCAATGTTGACACTCTCGGACGTGAATAGTATTCCAATGACAGATATTAATGGAAACACTTTTGATGCCAGTGATGACTACATCAGATCGATCACTTTGAACGGTCATGAGTACGCACCGGCTTTGCCAGCAAATGCATCAACTAAACTTGATGGATGGAAGTTTAGAATCAATGGACAGTTTCCACTTGAAACATTTACTAGTCCATTAGCTGCTAATGGACCTCTCGGAACCAGCGTTGCAACAACACCGATAGAAGATGGGGATGTAATCCATTTCTTCTGGGACTATCCTTTCCATAAAAACACATCGGAGTTATTCAGTTGTAATTATCAGGCGGGCGAAGCATCAGTTTCCGGCAGTAAGGTGTATATAGAACTGTATTGGTCCAAGTCATATTTCGAAAACAGTGGATACTGGACTATTGAAGATTTTGACCTCGTTGATCTCTATGAGACAAGCTATTCCTATGTCATTTATCCAAGTAATAGTGGTACCGCAGTAAAAGCAGGGACTGTTTCCATTGATGATTTAGGAGAAGGAGAAATTAACATTTCCAGTTTGGCAAGCGGAGATTATTATATCCATTTAATTCCGCTGAACAATATTGTTCACTACAAAAACAGCGGGGTAAGTGGCTACAAACTAATCAACAATACTTCTGCGATGCTTTCATTTACGAAATGAAATAAGGAGGGGAAATGGTTACTAAATCAACTGTAAAAAGAGTATTTATTACGCTATTGGCAATCGTGATGTGCTTCGGGTTTATGCCAATGCTAAACGGAATGTCGTATGCAGCATCCAAACCAGCTAAGGTCAAAAGGCTGAAAGTGTCGGTGAAAAAGTATAATAATATCACCGTCAAATGGTCTAAAGTGAAAAAGGCGAAAAAATACGAAGTATTTGTCAAAATTGGTAAAGCAAAGAAGTTCAAGAAATATAAGACTGTAAAAAAGACGTCTTTGTCATTCAAGGGAAAGTATAGCACCAAATACGCATTCAAAGTTCGTGCGATTAAAGGCAAGAAGAAAGGGAAATTCTCTGCCATAAAGAAGATTACAACTAAAGCTAAGCCAAAGAAAGCAGGCGATGAGAAAAAGACAGAAGAGGAAACCCCAGCTGAGCAGGAAGATCCGGCAGTAAAAAAAGCAAAAGAGGATAAGGCTGCTGCGGACTCGTTCGTTGAAAAGATGAATGGCCATGAAACGCTCCCTGAAGATGCATCAGCAGAAGCGATTGCTGCAGCAAAAGAGCTGGTCGATGTATATGATGCATTGACGGATGACCAAAAGGCGTTGGTTTCTGGAGACACAAAGGAACTGGTCGAACAGTATCGTACGACAATCCAAAAGTTTGAAGAAGAACAGGCGCTTCTTGAATCTGTTAGGGAAGAAATACGCAATATTGAAGCGGGTTCTACGAATACTGTTGAGATCGATGGTCAGGCGTTTAATGTTCTTACCAAAGAAACAGAAATTAATGAAGATACAGATCAAACGATAAACAAGGCTCTTCTTTTTGCAAAAGACTGCTATGGAGAAGAAATGGCGTTTTCTGAAAACGGAAGTATCCTCTGGAGAGACAGTGATATACGAAGTTTCTTAAATGGTCAGTATCTGAAAGATAATCCGACAATTTCTAAACTCGCCGTTGAGACAGCTATACCTTCGGGCATAATTAAACGCGACATAAATGGCGAAATCGAGGATATGGTTGAGGAAGTTAGTAGTACTAATGATAAAGTATTCGTTCCGTCTAGATTGGAGTATGATCTGCTAAGATACGGGGCAGCTAATACTGTGTTGAAAAACAGTTCAATTGATCCCGTTCAACTTCAAATCACAGCTGAGAACAAGAAGATTTATAGAAGCATACTTACAGAAGCATTAGAGTGGTGGTTAAGGGAAGGTGTGAACGAATATAATGGAGAGGAGCTAGAAAGCAGCCAGATTTGGCATCTTCAACTTAAGGGATCGAACAAGGATAAGGCGCTACCAGGATTAGTTGTGTCTTCAGAAAAGCATTATGTTCGGCCAATGTTCTGGGTCACAATCGATTAATAAAGGGTATGATTAATGAGGATAGTGAATAAAATATGTTTCATCAGCATTGCGATTGCAGCCAGCATCCTGCTGGCTGCAAATATCACCTTTGCAAAGACAGGCGAAAGCTTCAATATTCCGATTGATGCCAGCTATACATTTGGGGGTAACACATATTCTGTCGATTCTATTCTGATCGAAGGAGTTGATGTTAAGAGCTTTCAAGAGACGTCTTCGAAAGAAAGGGAAAAGGAAATAGAGGTGTTGCTATCTGATGACACGGGAGATGACTGTCGCTTTAACCTTTCTTTTCGGACTACAACAGTGGATCCATCAAAAGCTCCGTTGATCCTTGATAAGACTCTAGAAGAGTATTCGCGGGTTGCGCAGGTATGGGGCGGTATACTGGGATACTCAAGCGCCATGACGGATACAAAACATGGAAACATTGCAAATGGAACAAAAAAAGTACGATTAAGAGAAGGATATGGAGAAGTTTCTATCTATAGTTATCTTTATCCAAATGATGAGGCTTTTTATCCATCTGTAGTTCATCTTGTTTTTCGGAAAGAAGGCAAATTACCCTGTGCAATCACTTCTTGTGCCCTCCTTGGTGATGGACAGTGGATGAATCAGAAGGATCTGTATGGCGCAGAAAGCTGCGGTAGGCTCGTCGTGCCATATTCGGAGATAGAACCGCTATTCTCCTTTGAAAAAGAAGGTCCTTGTGACGTATATATTGACGGGAACAAAGTTGCTGATATGGACTTGACGCAATGGGAATCGGCACTTTCTGCGTCGAATGAAGGAGATACACACATAATCGAGCTTCGGATCAATGAGACTGCGATTCGCTCTTACAGTGTCGTTTGTTATAAGGCGCAGTATTCTGGTATGCCGGACAAAGTCGTTGACTATATCTGCCCATTTTCACAATATACCAACAATGGAACGCCTGCGAATGTTCCGTACGGAAATATGTACCGAGCAGTAGGATCTTTGAGAGGTGGAAACTTCGATGCAGCAGGCGCCGATCTTTATACGAGTCCTCCCTCGATAGGGAATCTAGGAGGGTATATCACTTACTATTATGAAGACGCAATCTGGGATGATCCTGCAAATCCTTATGGAATTGAATTTATCATAAACGGAAATGCAGTCAGCGGGAACAGCAGTTTCGCCGAACCGGGAAATGTCTCTGTCAGCGAGGATGGGAAGACCTGGTATAAACTGGCAGGATCAATCCACTATGACGACGTTGTTCACTGGAATCAAAAGGTCATCTACCGTAAGGGGGAGAACGAGACTACACTCGTTCAGGTCGGCGATGAAGAGGAACTTAGTTCTGCGATTCGATTTCCCAGAGCATCTATTTACCCACTATACCAATGGGAAACTGCAGAAAAAGACCGTATTACACTTACTACAGACAGGATCACACCGCAAGCTGAATCCAACGAGTACGGAAATACCATCCCAACCTATCCCGCCTTCGGCTATGCAGACTGTGGGCTGCGTGACACCACCAACCAGGCTTCTAATCCGTATGCCGGGCTGAAGACCTGGGGAGAGAGCGGCCGCGTGGACGGTTTTGATCTAGCCTGGGCAGTGGATGATGACGGAAATCCCGTCGAGCTTACGAATGGGATTCATTATATCAAGATCGCGACCGCAACGATGATCGATGGAGGTGCGATCGGAGAGAAGTCCACAGAAGTGAACATGGTCCGTAGAGCAGCGCCAGATGAGAAGCACGTCGGAACGACGACCGCACCTTCCTCCATCGAGATTGATGGACGGAAAATTAGCGGTAAAGATCTCAGACCTTTCGAGATGCTGGATGCGGATGTGGAAGGAATCTTCGACATTAGGGTCAACGCGATGAAAAATGCCAATGTGTACATCAACAGCCTTCGGAGCAATACGGCATTTCTGGAGAAAGCGGATCACGGAATCGTTCGGGTCATTGTTCAGGAAGGGAAGAAGGCTCCGCTGATCTATTATTTCCGGATCAACCAGAGCTCGCAGCCTGAGGGGCGCGGTGTGAGTGAGGTTTTGTTAAAGAGCCAAGGCACCTATCTCAAGCCGGAGCGCAAAGAAATGGTCTGCTACTATGACGAAGATACCCTTGTGCACCAGGCAGACGAAAACGGGGAGATTCCGTTCCCGGAGCCGGTATGGGAAGATACAAATGAAGTCAGTTGGCATTTCCTTGGGTTCAGCGATGAAGAGGGGAAGACCTATACCGGGTATAGTACTGAATTTGCCGCAGATCATGCCGGTAAAGTGACTTTGACAGAAAACACTGAGAGGGAAGACCTGGTCGATGTGCCTGACATTATAGTTTCATTCAGGCTGGTCGGGTCGACTGTGTCGAAAACCGGCGTAGACCTCAGCCAGGGGCAGATGGACACGGAATATCAGACCTGGTATGCGACCCGGGAATACGAGGTTCCTTATGGATCCACCGTATATGACGTGTTTTGCAAAGCCTTAGATCAGGCCGGTCTGGAAGCTGTAGGTGCCTCCGCAAACTATGTATCAACGATCGTCGCGCCGAAAGCGCTGGGCGGCTACAGACTCAGTGAAATGACGAACGGCCCGTATTCCGGCTGGATGTATACGCTGAATGGCGAGCATACAGATGGAATGAAAGATACGAAACTGGCAGATGGCGACGAGATCATCTGGCATTATGTCAATGATTACAGGTATGAGGTGGCGGATTGGGAGCACCTTGGCGGCAGTTCTTTCCCACAGCTGGGGACGGATGAATCGTTGATGAACCTTTGGGTTTCTGCGGAGGACAAAGACCCTGTCGAGTCCGCTTCTGAAGAGAAGCCGGGGGACCAGACAGAGAATCAGCCTGATGGTCCGGCGGTAAAGCCTCAAACTAAGCAGAGTACTGTGAAAGCTCCGGCCCGGGCGAAGATCAAGAAGGTGAAGCCTTCGAAGAAGGCCTTGACCGTCAAATGGAAGAAAGTCAAAAATGCCACGGGTTACCGGGTGCAGATCGCGCGTGATAAGAAGTTCAAGAAGGCCCGGAAAACTAAGAAAGTCAGGAAATACCCGAGCAAAGGTCTGACTTTTAGGAAGCTGAAGAGCAAGAAGAAGTACTTCGTCCGAGTTCAGGCATTCCGGATCGTAAAAGGAAAGACTATTTACGGAAAATGGTCTGCGGT
>CACZPD010000238.1 GCA_902782955.1 uncultured Erysipelotrichaceae bacterium | reverse complement strand
AGACGAAAGAATGCCAAGAGTAGTAGTAAGAGAAAATGAAGATTTAGATGCCGCAATGCGCCGTTTTAAAAGACAGGTCAACAACAGTGGTGTCTTAGCAGCTGTCCGCAGCAAGGAATATTATGTAAAACCCGGCGTCAAGAGAAGACTCAAGAGCGAAGCCGCAAGAAAGAAGAAGAGAAAGTAAGTACTACTGACTCATCAGTTATTCCAAAAAGCCCGGCATATGTTCTGGCTTTTTTGGCTGTAATGAGAAAGGATAATCATTCAGGTGATGAAATGAAGCTGTAATGAGAAATGCAAGATACATCGTTATATGAAAAGATCCTGCATTTTGAGTGACGGCTTGTTTTATATTCTGAGATATATAAAATGAACTGTTTTTCATATGCGGGAAACAGTTTTTTGTTTCAGGAGGAAAAAATATGCTTCAGTACAGTCATCTGAATATTACATATATCAAAGACGGACGTACCGGTGTCCGTGATTTTACAATTACATTCAATCCGGGAGACAAGACAGCCCTGATCGGGGAAGAAGGAAACGGGAAATCAACATTGCTGAAATGGATGGCAGACCCGTCACTGATCCGTCATTACGCGCATGCGGAAGGCGTGCGGGTCAACCGGGGTGAAAAGACCGGTTATCTCCCGCAGGAACTGCCGGAAGAAGACAGGGAAAAAACCGTTTATGAGTATCTCTGTGAGGAACCGTTTTTTGCAGAAGATCCGGCAGGTGTACATGAAACAGCCGCGCTGACCGGCATGGATCCGGCATCCCTGTATTCCGATCAGAAGATGAAGACTTTATCCGGCGGGGAGAGAATACGGATCCAGATCGCCAGGCTGATCATCGGAAAGGCAAGCGCCCTGTTCCTGGATGAGCCTTCCAATGACCTGGATATTGACGCCTTGGTATGGCTTACCGGGTTTATCCGTTCGTTCAAAGGCATTGTTGTGTTTATATCACATGATGAGACTTTGCTTGAAGAAACAGCAGATAGGATCATCCATATGGAAATGCTGAAAAGGAAGACGGAAAGCAGAATCACTGTTGCCGGATGCGGATACCGGGAGTATATCCGCAGAAGGGAAGACCTGTTCGCAAGGCAGACACAGCTCGCGCAGAATGAAAGAAAACAGGAAGCGATCCGCATGGAGAAGTTCAGAAAGATCCAGAACAGCGTGGATCATGCCCTGAATACCGTATCACGGCAGGATCCCCACAGCGGGAGACTGCTCAAGAAAAAAATGAAATCCGTCAAGTCCATGGAAAAGCGGTTTGACCGTGAACGGGAAAATATGACGGAAATGCCGGTGCAGGAAGAAGCGATCCTGTTCCGGTTTGATGACGCCTGTCATATACCGGCAGGCAAGAGAATCCTGGAAATGGATCTGAAAGAACTCAAGACGCCGGAAGGCAAGTGTCTTTCGGAAAATATCCATCTGGATATTAACGGTGCCGGGCATGTCTGCGTCATCGGGAAAAACGGCTGCGGAAAAACAACATTGCTGCGCAGGATATACGAGATCCTGAAAGACCGCAGTGATATCAGGGTCGTTTATATGCCGCAGAATTATGAGGAAGAGCTGGATATGGACATGGACCCGGTCACTTTTCTTGCGGAAGGAAAAGAAAAAGAAGCCATAACGGAGGCAAGGGCATATCTCGGCGCCATGCGGTATACCACCGATGAAATGGAACATTCCATGCAGGAACTTTCAGGCGGGCAGAAGGCAAAAGTACTGATGCTGAAAATGAATCTCGCGAAGGCAAATGTCCTGATCCTGGATGAGCCGACCCGGAATTTCTCGCCGCTTTCCGGTCCGGTGATCCGCTCGACCCTGAAAGAATTCCGCGGCTGTATCATCAGCGTATCCCATGACCGGCAGTATATCCGGGAGGTATGTGATACCCTGTACAGGATGGATGAAAAAGGACTGCATCGTTTGCAGTCCGTATGATGATCATTTGTATGGCAGGGCCGGCTGTTCCGGAAATGTATAGACATGATCCAGATATCCCAGGAGGAACGCCTGCGCAAGCGAATTCCTGCGGATATTTTTTCTTGCGTCTTCTTCCGTAAACCAGGCATAGGAATCGATCTCCTCGTTGGGCTGGACAGCCGCGGAAGTAACTTCCACCGTAAAGTTCAGCATCAGGGTATTGGACGGTGCGTAGAAGTGACTGTGGTTGAAATGCAGTTCCCTGACTTCCAGACCGAGTTCTTCCCCGATCTCGCGTACCGCCGCATGCTCCGCGTCTTCTCCTTTGTTTACATAGCCCGCAGTGAGGATGTATTCATTGCCCCCGTATTGCTTGATCAGAAGGATCTTTCCCTGATATTTCACGATCATGGATACGCCGGTGTTGAATACCGGGAAGCGAAAAGTATTGCAGGTTTCGCAGTAGGGGATCATGCCCTCGTTTTTCAGCTCGCGGGGAATCAGTTTTGTACCGCATTCCATGCAGTAATTCATGCGGGGTATTTTTTTCATATCCTGATTGTATCATGTTATGATATGCAGGTATGAAAAAAATCATCCTTGCGGGAATCGAAATCCGGAAAGACAAGATCCCGTTTGAAAACAGAATGGAGGAAACGGCGGCGCTGTGTGAGGCCTGCGGACTGGAAGTGGCAGGCATTATTACACAGCAGTCCGATTCCATGGATCCCAATACGGCATTCCGGAAAGGAAAACTGGAAGAACTGAAACGGTTCGCGGAAGAAACAGAAGCGGACGGCATCATTTTTCACAACAGTTTAAGTATCCGGACTGCAAACAGGATCGCTGCTTACTGCAATACGGAAGTAAAAGACCGTACGGCTCTGATCCTGGATATTTTTTCACTGCGTGCCCGAAGCAGGCAGGCAAAGATCCAAACGGAACTGGCAAGACTGGAATATGCGCTGCCAAGAGTGCTGAATACGGATGAGACAGCAGGCCACGAAAGAGGCGGCGGAGTAACCAACCGCGGCGCCGGTGAAATGCGCAGCGCTGTGATCGCACGGAAGTATAAAGCCCGCATACAGGATCTGAAGAAGGAACTGCAGTCCATACGGAAACAGAATTTCCAGGACGAGAGAAGAAGGGCAAAGACCATGCTGAAACGAGCAGCGCTTGTAGGTTATACCAATGCCGGCAAAAGCAGTTTCATGAATGCTGTACTTGAATATACCAACGCGAAGGGAACCCGGACCTATGCGGAAGATATGCTGTTTGCGACGCTGGATACCAGTGTGCGCAGGATCGGTTATAAAGGCAGTGAATTTCTGCTGTATGATACCGTCGGCTTTGTGAGTGATCTGCCGCATACCCTTGTTGAAGCTTTCCAGACGACACTGGAAAGTGCAAAAGACGCAGACTTGCTGATACACGTTATCGACGCTTCCGCTGCGGACTTTGCGGAGAAAGCTTCCATCACGGATGAAACACTGAAGCGGATCGGCGCAGGGGATATTCCTGTTGTCCGGATCTTTAATAAAATCGACCTGGCTGAAGAAAGACCAAAGGGCATCTGTATATCATGTTTTACGGGAGAAGGGATTGGAGAAAGCCTGCAGAAAATCCTGGAAGCATTGTATCCCGAGCAAGATACTTTCTTGTGTGAGATACCTTATGATAAAATGTCCCTGGCTTCGCAGTACAGGAGTGTGCTGCGGATTGAGATCATGGAACACAGGGAGAACGGGATTCTTGCACAGATCAGCGGCGAGACCCGGCTCCTTCTCCCGTTCCGTAAATATGCAGTTTAGAAAGAGGTAGTAAAATGAGCACTGTATGGGAAAAACTGGATGAAAAAGGTATTGCGGAAGTACACGCTTTTGCGAAAGATTACTGCGGTTATCTGAGCGTGTCTAAAACGGAAAGGGAGATCGTTGCGAATTCGATCAAACTTGCTGAGGAGGCAGGTTTTAAACCGCTGAAGGATGTCAGCGGGGAACTGAAACCCGGAGACAAGGTTTATGCGAACAACAGAGGCAAGTCAATGTGTCTGTTTGTGATCGGTGAAAAGCCGCTTACAGAAGGAATGAATATCCTCGGCGCACATGCAGACAGCCCGCGTCTGGACGTAAAACAGAATCCGTTATATGAAAAAGAAGGACTTGTCCTTATGGATACACATTATTACGGCGGCATCAAAAAATATCAGTGGACTGCCCGTCCGATGGCACTCCACGGTGTTGTATGCAAAAAGGACGGCACTTCCGTCAATGTGGTAATCGGTGAAAAAGATGATGATCCGGTCATCGGCTTTTCCGATCTCCTGATCCATCTTGCAGGAAAGCAGATGGAGAAAACAGGCGCCAAAGTTGTGGAAGGCGAGCAATTGGATGCGCTGGTCGGCTCTGTTCCGCTTAAAGGGGAAGAAAAGGATCCGGTGAAGGCAAATCTGCTGAAGCTTCTGAAAGAAACATATGATATCGAAGAAGACGATTTTATCAGTGCTGAACTGGAGATCGTACCGGCAGGTCCGGCAAGGGATTATGGTCTTGACCGCTCTATGATCATGGGTTACGGACATGATGATAAAGTCTGTGTGTATACAGCTCTGCGTGCAATTCTGGATATGGACAGACCGGAAAGAACCTCCTGCTGTCTGATCGTCGATAAGGAAGAGATCGGATCCGTCGGCGCAACAGGTATGGAATCCCGTTTCTTTGAGAATATCGTATGCGATATTCTGGACCGTCAGGGACTCACCAGCATGAAGAATTTCAATGATTCTCTCAGCAACAGCAAGATGCTTTCCGCGGATGTCAGTGCTGCAAGTGATCCCAACTGGCCGGGTGTCATGGATGAAAAAAATACTGCATATTTCGGTAAAGGCCTCTGCTTCAATAAATATACCGGATCACGCGGAAAAGGCGGTGCCAACGATGCCAATCCGGAATTCATTGCGGAGATCCGGAAAGTTCTGGCTGATAACGATGTCATGTTCCAGACAGCGGAAATCGGCGCTGTTGATGTCGGCGGAGGCGGTACGATTGCCTTTATCCTGGCAGGCAAAAACATGGAAGTCATCGATGCCGGCATTCCAGTACAGAATATGCACGCACCGAGTGAAGTGGTATCCAAGGCGGATGTATACGAATCCTACCGTGCCTACCATGCATTCCTGAAAGATATGAAATAATAAAGAAAAGCATATCCGTCGCGATATGCTTTTAAAATGCTTATTCTCTTTCGGAAAGGGGAATGTATTCCGCTTCACCGCCGATATATTTATAAGCCGGACGCATAATCTTGCGGCAGAATTCCACTTCTTCCATGCGGTGCGCGCACCAGCCGCTGACTCTTGCGATGGCAAAGATCGGCGTAAAGAGTTCTTCCGGGATTCCCAGCATACGGTAAACAAGCCCGCTGAAGAGATCCATATTGGCGCACATTGGTTTCGTGATGTGCTTTTCCTCCCGGAAAACTTCCGGGGCAAGCTTCTCTATCATGCATAGAGCGTCATATTGCCTGACAAAGCCTTTCCTGACCGCAAGCGGCTGGGAATATTTCTTCAGGATCTGCGCCCTGGGGTCGCTCTTTGTATAAACGGCATGGCCGATTCCGTAAATGAGGCCGGATCCGTCACCGTATTTCCCGTTCAGAAGTCCCCGCAGGTATTCTTTTACGCCTTTTTCGTCATAAGGATCGACTTTTTCCAGCATGTCATCCAGCTGGGCCATGACCTTCAGATTGGCACCGCCGTGCAGCGGCCCTTTCAATGACGTGATCGCCCCGGCAATTGCGCTGTATGTATCCGTACCGGTAGAAGAGATCACACGGTTTGTGAATGTGGAGTTGTTACCTCCGCCGTGGTCGGCATGTACGACAAGACAGAGATCCAGCAGTTTGGCTTCCTCGTGGGTGAATGCCTGGTCCGGACGCAGTGTCGCAAGGATATGCTCACTGGTGGAAAGACCTCTCTGCGGGAAATGAATATACATGGACTCATGATCATACACGTGCTTTTTTGCCTGGTAGGCGTACACGGTGATCGTTGAAAGTTCCGAGATCAGGTTTACACTCTGCTTCAGGATGTTTTCCAGAGACGTATCATCTGCCTTTTCGTCGTAACTGTACATGGCCAGGACACTTCTGGCCATCTTATTCATGATATTGGGAGAAGGTGCACCCATGATCATGGATTCCGCAAACCCGGTCGGAAGGTCATGATGTTCTTCCATCAGTCTGCGGAACCGTTCCATATTTTCTGCGGAAGGCAGGGAACCGAACAGAAGGAGCCAGATGACTTCCTCAAACATAAAGCGGTCTTTATTGACAGCTTCTTCAATAATACATTCCAGATCAATGCCGCGGTAAAGCAGCTTTCCGTCACAGGGCACGATTTCTCCCTGTTCGTTTTTTTCGTATCCGATGACATCACAGATATTGGTTAGTCCTGCCAGGACACCGGTTCCGTCCGGATTCCGCAGGCCGCGCTTGACGCCGAGTTTTTCACTGACCTTCGGATCAATGAAATTATTCCGGCGGTATTCTTCACAAAGATGCTTCAGTTCGCTCTCTGTCAGT
>CACZPD010000237.1 GCA_902782955.1 uncultured Erysipelotrichaceae bacterium | reverse complement strand
GGCAGGGAGTTTAATATCAATTCGCCGAAACAGCTCTCGGAAATTCTCTATGACGATCTGGGACTGCCTTCAGGAAAAAAGAGAAGCACTTCAGCCGATGTTCTGGAAAAACTTTCCGGTATCCATCCGATCATTGACCATATTCTCGTTTACCGGAAACTGTCAAAGATCTACAGCACTTATGCGGAAGGACTGAAAAAGTATATCCAGAAAGACGGAAAGATCCATACCATCTATAATCAGTGCGCCACACAGACCGGCAGGCTTTCCTCGAGCGAGCCGAATCTGCAGAATATCAGTGTAAGGGATGAACAGGGAAAGGAGATCCGCAAGGCATTCCTTCCTTCCCCGGGCAATGTACTGATCTCCAGTGACTATCACCAGGTTGAACTGCGCATCCTCGCGCATATGGCAGATGAACCGTCACTGATCGACGCTTTCCGGAAAGGTATCGATATCCACACAAAAACCGCGATGGATGTATTCGGTGTCGATCAGGAAGATGTTACAGGTGAAATGCGGCGTCAGGCCAAAGTTGTCAACTTCGGGATCGTCTATGGAATGAGCGATTTCGGGCTTGCGGAACAGCTCGGTGTCAGCCGGAAAGAGGCGTCTTCATTTATCTCCACCTACTATGAGAAATATCCGGGAATCCGGACATATATGCAGTCACTGGTCGACTCCTGTGAAAAGAACGGTTATGTAAAGACATTGAGCGGAAGAAGAAGGGAAATCCCCGAGATCAAAGACCGCAACAGGATGGTACGTGAATTCGGGAAACGCGCCGCCATGAATGCGCCGATCCAGGGAACCGCTGCCGACCTGATCAAGCTTGCCATGATCCATATCGACAAGGCAATGAGTGAAGCCGGTGTCAAAAGCCGGATGATTCTGCAGGTTCACGATGAACTGATCTTTGATGTCCCGAAAGAAGAAACAGAACAGATGAAAGAACTGATCCGGACCGGAATGGAGCAGGCTATGGAACTGAAAGTGCCTCTGACGGTTGAATGCTCAGTCGGCTCCGACTGGTATGAGGCAAAGTGATGCCTGAACTCCCTGAAGTGGAAACCGTTCTCAGGACTTTGGAGAACCGGATCAAAGGAAAAAAGATACTCGGCTGCCGGATCATCAGTGAACAGGTCGTGACCGGTGACGCGGAAGACTTCAGTAAGCGGATTACAGGCGAAACATTCCGCTCATTTGCGAGAAGAGGCAAGTATCTTCTGTTTATCATGGACGATCTGATCATGGTCTCGCATCTGCGGATGGAAGGCAAATATTATATTCAGAAACCGGAGGAACCGCTGATCAAACATACGCATGCGGTGTTCTCTCTCGATGACGGTACGGAACTCCGTTACAATGACACAAGAAGATTCGGCCGGATGGAACTGATCCCGTATGATTCCGATCTCGGTTCTTTTCACGATCTTGGACCGGAGCCGTTTGATGAAGCTTTTGATCTCTGCTATTTTAATAAATATACCGGAGGCAGAAAAACACCCGTCAAATCACTGCTTCTGGATCAGGAATTCGTGGCCGGCATAGGCAATATATACGCGGATGAAATATTGTTTGCCTGCGGGATCCGTCCCGGACGGTCCTGTGCCAGGCTCACACAGAAAAACAAACAGGATATCATTGACCAGACACGCAGGATCCTCAGGGAAGCGATTGCCGCAGGCGGAACAACGATCCGCAGTTATACCTCAAGTCTCGGTGTAACCGGCAGGTTTCAGCTGCAGTGTATGGTTCACGGTCTGAATAAGTGCAGAATATGCGGGACGGATATCAAGATTAAAAGAATCGGCGGCAGAAGCAGTTACTACTGCCCTATGTGCCAGAGGAAATAGTATATGAAAATAGGTATAACCGGAACGATCGCATCAGGAAAAACAACTGCAGGCTTATTGCTCAAACGCATGGGCATGCCGGTATTTAACTGTGATCAGTATGCCCGTATGGTGCTTGAGAACGATCATCCTGCTTTTCAGGAAATCATAAGTGCATTTGGAACTGATATCCTTGATGAGGCAGGGGAGATCGACAGAAAAAAACTCGCCGCTGTCATTTTTGCGGATGAATCGAAAAGAAAACAGCTGAATGATATTACGCATCCATATATACGTGCCGGCATGCTTAAGTTTTTTGATAATGTAAAAGACAGAAAACTTGTATTCGCTGAAGTGCCTCTGCTCTTTGAAGCAGGATGGCAGGATCTGTTTGATGAGATCTGGCTGATCACATGTCAAAAAGAAACCGCCGTGCAGAGAATGATGGAAATGCGTGACTACAGCCTGCAGGAGGCAGAAAGCAGATATGCTGTACAGATGCAGAATGCGCCTGATGCTTCGCAGGCGGATATTGTGATATACAATGATGGTGATCTGAAAGAGCTGAACAGTGAAATCAACCGGATCATCCGTACATACAGGGAAAGGATCAGGAATGAGTCTTAAGGCAAAAGATACATATCGGGTAATAACGCAGTATGGTCTGAACGAACAGACCATGACTTCTTTAATGTGCCTGTATCAGCCTCTGATCGGCGGTGACGGTGTCCTGCTGTATCTGACACTGTATGCGGAAAGCAAAAGTCCGCAGACGCAGAAAACACATTCAAGACTGATTTCCCTGATGAATATTCCTGCGGATGTGATCGAACGTGCCCGGTACCGGCTGGAGGAATATCTTCTTCTAAGGACATATGAAAAAAACACCGAAACAAGGAACGCATATATTTATGTTCTGCGTGAGCCGATGAATGCCGAAGATTTCTGCGGGATGAAGAGTTTTCTGACAGCGTACAGGGAGAGAGTCGGCCAGAAGCAGATGGAAACAACGATCGCATCCATGAACACCGGCGCTGTCAATACCAGCGGGTATAAAGACATAACACGTCCTGTCAAACATACCAGAATGCCCGAATATGAAAATGAAGTCAGGTTCACGGAACTGAAACCGCGGTATACATTCGCGATGGATGATGAGACGATCAACTTTGATTATGAAAAATTCCTCGCGACGACCAGTACACTTGTATTTCCGGCTGAACTCCGTTCACAGGAAAACATGGCGCTGATCGGGAAGCTTGCAAGCATATACGGTCTCACACCGGACAAAATGCGTGTTCTTGTCATGCGGTGTGTAAATATCGAAGATATGGAATTCGATACGGAACGTCTGAAGATCTGTGCTTCAAAAGAAAAACCGGAGAAAAAAGAAGTCAAAGATATTTATGATCTGCCGCCGGTTTCTTTCCTGCAGGGAAAGCAGAACGGGGCGCAGGTCAGCCTGACGGATAAAAAGATTCTTGAGCATCTGTCGCTTGATATGCACTTGCCTAATGTTGTGATCAATGTAATGATTGAGTATATACTGCGTATCAGCAATAATCGCCTCAATCCCAAATTCGTGGATATGGTCGCAAGTGAATGGGCAAGGGACGGCATCACGACAAAGGAACAGGCACTGCTGGAGACAAAGAAAAGTGTCACTTCCCACAGCCGGAATGTAAGGATCTCTGCCCCGGACTTTATGAACGGGGAAACAGGGCAGGCTGAGAAGCCGACGCAGTCGGAACTCGATGAGATCAGGAAACAGCAGGAGATCATGAGGAAACGTCATGGAGAAGATTGATTTTGAAGCCAAAGTCCAGGTTAAGGATGACAAGAAGGATCAATTGATCGTGCAGCTGAAAAAAAGCAATGCACTGCGTTTTCTGTGTGAAAAAAACAACATTCCGGAAAGCTGTATCGATGAATACCCGTACCGGATGAAGCAATGGCTGATCGATGTCGCACCCTGTCAGGGCTGCAAGGGACTGCGCAGCTGCAAGCAGAAAACAAAAGGATATTTTCACGATCTTGAATATGACGGATTTCCCGAAACTGTGCTGAAAGCATGCCGGTTCCGGAGCGTTTATGATAAAAAAAGAAAACATCTGGATATGTATCTGAGCAGTGACCTGCCGAAAAAACTGGAGGTCGTTTCCTTTGAAGATATACATACAGAGATCGAAACAAGGGATTATCTTATCGTAATGGGAAAAGCCATGGACGCAAGCCGTCAGGGTAAAGGACTTTATCTGTATGGTTCCCTGGGCAGCGGAAAGACATATCTCGCCGCATGTGCATGCAATGATCATGCGAGGATGAAGGAAAAGGTGGCGTTTGTGCATTATCCGACATTTACCCAGCGGGTCGTGGCGTCACTTGCCAATAATGAGTTCCAGACGGAAGTGAACCGTCTGATGTATGCATCATTCCTTGTTCTGGATGATATCGGTGCGGAATCCGTAACGGAATTCACCCGTGACCAGATCCTTCTCCCGATTCTGAATGCGAGATATGAGAATAACAGGACAACATGGTTTACATCCAATTATGATCTCGCGACTTTGAAAAAGCATTTCCAGTTCACGAACAGGGGAAAGGATGAAGAAGTCAAAGCCGCACGGATCATCGAAAGGATCTCATGTATGAGCGAAGAGATCCGCCTGGTCGGCAAAGACCGCAGATAGTAAAAAAAGCAAAATGCTTGGATAATATAAATTGGAGGCAAGTATGGTCAGAAAAATCGGTGTCTTAACTTCCGGCGGCGACGCGCCGGGCATGAATGCGGCAATTCGGTCCGTAACCAGAATCGCTTTGAACAACGGCGTTGAAGTTGTCGGTGTGCACAATGGTTACAGGGGATTGCTGGAAGGCAATTTCGAGGCTTTAGGCCGGCATGCAGTTTCGGATATACTGGACCGCGGCGGCACAAAGCTCGGTTCTGCGCGTCTTCCTGAATTCAAGGAAGAGGAGATCCAGGACAAATGCATCAAGAATATGCGGCGTGAAGGAATCGATGCGCTTGTTGTTGTCGGCGGAGACGGTTCATACCGGGGCGCGCTTGCGCTGACAAGAAAAGGCATCAACTGTATCGGTCTGCCCGGTACGATCGATAATGATATCCCGGGATCGGATTTTACGATCGGGTTTGATACCGCCCTGCGTACATGCGTGGAGAATGTTGATAAGCTGCGTGATACTTCCAGTTCCCATCACAGATGCTCCATCGTTGAAGTTATGGGCAATCACTGCGGCGATCTTGCGTTATATACAGCAATTTCCTGCGGCGCTGAACTCGTGATCACGCCGGAGACCGGATATGATGAGCTTGAAGTTCTTGAAAGACTGCGCTACCTGAGCGATGCTGTAAAGAAAAATCATGCGATCGTCATTATTTCGGAAAAGATCTGCGATGTCGAAGCGCTTGCCAAGAAAGTCAGTCTTCACACCAATTTCAGCGGACGTGCTACAGTACTCGGACATATCCAGCGCGGCGGCTGCCCGACCCCTACGGACCGTATGCTGGCCAGCAGGATGGGCGAAAAAGCTGTAGACCTTCTGATGGAAGGAATCGGCGGGCACTGCGTCGGCATCATTGAAAACCAGATCACTTCCATGCCGATCCAGGAAGCTCTGGAAAGACCTCGCGCAAACCGCAAGCATCTTTACCGTCTCTTTGACAGACTTGTTTGATTAAATACGGAGAAGTACTGCTTTCAGCAGTGCTTTTTACTGTATTGGAAAGGAAAGAATATGTCAGTTATCATTACAAGCTACGGACACGCCTGTTACAAGATCGAATGCAGCGGTGCCAGTGTGATCCTGGATCCGTATGAGAACGGGAGTGTCCCCGGACTTCAGCTGCCGGCAGGTCTGGAAACAGACCGTGTATTATGCTCACATCAACATCACGACCATAATGCCCGCGGCCTGATCCGGGAAACCGGTAAAAAGCCGGACGCGTTCAGCCCCGCATTTATCACAGTACCGCATGATGATGCCGGAGGATCCAAAAGGGGAATGTCTGATATTTCCGTTCTCCATGCCGGGAAGCTGACCATTATTCATTTCGGGGATATCGGAAGACTTCCTGAAGAAGATGAATATAAGAAAATGGAAGATGCAGATATTGTCCTGATTCCGGCCGGCGGATACTATACGATCGATGCGGAACAGGCAAAGGAGATCTGTAGGCGCATCAAACCGAAAGCAGTTATTCTGATGCATTTCCGGAAAGGGGACATCGGTTATCCCGTCCTGGCGGACTTTGACGCTGTTAAAGCTGTTTTCCCGGATGTAAAAGTTATCCCTGAAGGCAGAATGGCTTTCGAAGAGGATTCCGTTCCGGAAGGCGTATTCGCATTTGATCCGGTGCAATAACAAAAACGGTCTCTGATGAGAGACCGTTTGTTCTGTAAGGTCAGCTGATTCAGGCTGATCTTTTTGCTTTTGCGGCAATTTCCGCGATCGCTGCCTTCTGATTGAGAATGACAGGTATGACGATCGGGTTGCGGTTTGTTTTCTTAAAGAGGAACGGCTCAAGTGATGAGCGGATGCAGTTCTTCAGTTCACCGAATGTCGTTCTCTGCTGCATTTTTTTGCGGAGCGCTTCGAATACGACCAGCTCAGCTTCCTTGAGCAGTGTCTGTGAATCCTTGATGAAGACGAATCCGCGGCTGACGATGGAAGGACGGCAGAGAATTTTATTGTACCGTGAATCGATCGTCACGATTACGGCAACAAGACCGTTTTCTGCGAGGATCTTCCTGTCCTTGATCACGGAAGTGCTGAGACCGCTGGCGTCATTGCCGTCAACGTAGATCGCATCTGTTTCGATCCTTTCATCCGCAATGAAGCATTCCTCATCACGCATGACAACGATATCCCCGTTCGAACAGATCAGGCAGTTCTCTTTCGGCACACCGGTCTCGCGCGCGGTGGAACAATGCTCCACCAGCATTTTGTATTCGCCGTGATTCGGCATGAAGTACTTCGGGCAGATCAGGTTCAGCATCAGTTTCTGTTCTTCCTGCGGGGCATGTCCGGTG
>CACZPD010000236.1 GCA_902782955.1 uncultured Erysipelotrichaceae bacterium | reverse complement strand
TGCGGATCCTGAGGCAGTCCCGGATGAATTGTTTTACAGCTTTTATTACTATGCCCGGATCGTATTGTCACAGGTTCCCGATATCCTCGATCAATATGGAAAGTTCCCTGAAGAAAGCAGGGAGCTCAGAAACAAGACAGCGGAAATAAAAATATGATCGTCAGAATACTTGTGATCACGGCTGTATCGGCCGCAGTACTGTTTATGCTGTTCCTGCTGGTGATGAACTGTTACCCTCCCGTCGGAAGAATGCCCGGCAGGGAAAAGCAGAAGGAATATGCGCAAAGGAGCAGGCTGTATTATGACAATCAGTTTCACAACGAAAACGACTACAGCATCATGACGGGGAAGCGGTCAAAGGCAGGTGAACGCACAAAACCGCAAAAGCGTATTCCGGTGCGGAAGATCGAAACCGTTGAACATGCGGGAAGCGATGAAATGCGGGTGGTCTGGCTTGGCCATTCTTCCGCCCTCGTCCAGATGGGTGAAAGGAATATCCTTCTGGATCCCCTGCTTGGTGAATATTGTTCCCCTGTCGGCATCCCCGGCATGAAGCGTTTTTCCGATATTCCGCTTTCTGCGGAAAACATGCCCGTGATCGATGTGCTGTTTATCTCGCATGATCATTACGATCATCTCGATCACGCTTCCGTCAAGGCCATTGACAGTAAGGTTAACCATTACATCGTCCCTCTGGGAGTTGATGTGATCCTGTCAGGCTGGGGCATAAACGAGGATAAGCTCCATGCAATTGGGTGGTGGGAAAGCCTGGAACTTGACGGCATTACGTATACACTCGTGCCTTCCCAGCATTCCTCATTCCGCAATCCCATACATGCCTATTCAACTCTGTGGGGCGGCATTTACATCCGGAATGACAGACACAGCCTGTACTTTACGGGAGACTGCGGGTACTGCGATGTTTTCACAAAAGTCCATGAATGTTTCGGTGAAACGGAGCTGATGCTGGCGGATTCCGGGCAGTATAACGATGCCTGGGCACAGACGCATATGACACCGGAACAGACAGTACAGGCCGCAAAGGACGCACATGCCGGATGGCTGATGCCCGTCCACTGGGGCACGTTCAGGTTATCCACGCATCCATGGGACGATCCGCCGAAACGCGCATTAAAAGCAGCTGCGGAACAAGGCGTTTCCCTTGTCCTGCCTGAGATCGGCCGGATCATAAATTATGACGATATCCCTTCCTACGCGGAACACTGGTGGGAAGAATACAGATAAGAAAAAACAGGTAATCAGGTTATGAATACGAAAGTGAAAAAACAACACCCGCAGATGCTCGGCATTCTGCTGTATATGCTGATCGGCGCTGCCTGCGGGATACTGATCATCAGCTATATGGAAACACTCGCAGACGCGGGAGCACCGACGGGCGGACTGCTGCTGTTTATTCCCTTTCTACTCTCCATCTATGTGGCGATGATCCTGCAGACAGCTATTCATGAAGCCGGTCATCTGGTTTTCGGACTGCTCACCGGTTACCGGTTTGTTTCATACCGGGTATTTAACTGGATGTGGCTGAAGAAAGAAGGAAAGATCCGTTTCCGGCGTATGTCGCTGGCCGGGACAGGAGGACAGTGCCTGATGTCCCCGCCGGATCTGAAAGACGGGAAAACACCGGTGCTGCTCTACAATTTCGGCGGCGCGATCATGAACCTGATCGCCTCCGCGGTCTTCATCTGGGCTTCCTTTCAGTTTTCCCCTGTTTCGTTCTTCACGGTTTTCTTCCGGATCCTTGCCCTGATCGGCATCGCCTTTGCCTGTCTGAACGGCATTCCCCTTCATCTCGGACCGGCTGACAATGACGGATCCAACGCCCTTGCGTTAATGCGGAACGAAGAAGCTGTCCGGGCTTTCCGGATCCAGCTGGAAACCAACGCGGAAGCTGCTGCCGGCAGACGTCTCGGGGAGATTCCGGAAGAATGGTTCGTCATGCCGGATGATGAAGCGATGAACAACAGTCTGACTGCGGTAATCGGCGTACTTGCCTGCAGCCGGCTGATGGATCAGCACCGATTTGAGGAAGCGGATGCCTGTATGGAACATATCCTTTCCATCGAAAGCAGGATCGTACCGCTCCACCGTACTTTTTTGACCTGTGACCGGATCTTCATGGAGCTGATGAATGACAATGATCCGGACAAGCTGAATGC
>CACZPD010000235.1 GCA_902782955.1 uncultured Erysipelotrichaceae bacterium | reverse complement strand
CCTTCATCGATAATGAAGTATTCCATGAATATGAAATGCTTTGCTTTCCTTAACTGGTTCAGAAACTCCGGTTTCCATTCCTCCCCGCTGGAATAATATCTTGCCCTGGTACCCTGATAGACCGGAAAGCCGCATCTGTTCATACCATAGCGGAATATACTTCCGTGTAAGGGATCAGCTGCCGTAATCTGATCCAGAAGTTCATAATCTTTTTCGAGGATATCAGACACCTGCATATTGGCCCGGATCGTTCCGTTCCTGATTTTTTTTGGAACCTTTTTGTTTCCTGCCACAAGATAGAGCGGGACACCGAGGATCGGAAGGACCAGCACGGTGATGGACCACGCGATTTTGAAATATGGTTCTTCCTGGAGATTGATGATATAGATGACCATGAAAAAACCGATCAGCTGGATCAGCCAGAAAAACTGAAATGCCATAGCAGTCTGATAAAGAACCAGAACGAAAAACATCATCTGCAGCAATATCAGAACCGCTACCATGACCAGTCTGCTTGTGAAAACTTTGATCAGCCTCTGCATAAATATATATTATACCCTAAAACCGCTTATTTTATCTGTATACGATCAGAGCGTGATACGGAATATCTTTTTGACTGTTTCCCCTCTTTTGTAAAGCCAGTGATCTGCCGGCACATCCGTTTCCGCGATCAATACACCGCCCAGCTTCCGTATCGTTTTTTCCGAAGCGATATTCTCCGGGGAACAGGTCACGATCACTTCCTTCATCCCGTACTCTTTGGAAGCCTGGTCCAGCATGAGGAGACACGCTTCATAGGCATAGGAATATCCCCGGTATTCCCGGTAGATGCGGTATCCGATATTGCCCGCGTAATAAAGCTGTCTGTTCATGCCTACACGCAGATCGCACTCCCCGATCTTTTCTTTCCTGCCATGCAGGTATACCGCATACTGGATCGTATATGCGTAATCGTTAAAAGGGTGCGGCTGTGATTCCCGCACGATCTTCAGATCCACCTTTTTCCCTTTGATCAACTGTTTCCCGAATAAGCTGAACATACAACTGCCTGTTTCTATTATATAAAAAATCAGGATCATTGATCCTGATCTTTGGCTTTTTTAATGACTTCCCGGTATATGCCTGCCAGTTCGTCCTTCTGGCTGTCTGACATCTGTTCCGATTTTGTAATATCGTAACCGTCGACCAGAGAGATATGGTAGCCTACTACTTCGCCGTCCTTCACCGCGATCACTTCCGGGACGAAGAATGCCTTTTCCCCGGTGTCATCTATTCTGAATGTACTGTCGATGCATTTGACGAGTTCCTCATATTCCTCATATGAGACAGTCATATCACTGACATCCACATAATAAACCGTTACGCCGAGATCCCTGGCTGCCCGGTTCAGCTGCGGGACTGCACGCTGACACCAGTCACAGTTGACTTTCCCGTAGTACAGGATGCCTGATCCGCCTTCCTCAAAGAAACGGATGGATTCGCGCAGAGGGATCAGCTGGAAATCAGCTCTTTCCTCGTCGATCCAGACATACCCGTCCATATCGGCAGGTGTGCTTTCGATCTCGATCTTATTTGTAATCGTGATCGGTTCTTCCTCAGGCGCTGCCGGCGCGCTGCATGCGCTCATGCATATTCCGAGAACGCAGAGAACCTTTCCCAATGTCTTTACTTTCATACTTTCTCCTTATTTGATTTACGGAAAAAGATTATAGCATCTTTCAGAACTTAATCCAACTTATCGATGTCTGTGGTTTCATAAAGCGCATCGATCTTTTCACGTGTCGCGAGACCTCTCGAATATAACGTTGCCGCACCGCAGCTCGCTCCGAAACGGAAACTGTCCACAGGATCCTGCGTACGCAGATAATCCATCAGGAATCCTGCCACGAGGGAATCACCGGTACCGACCGTATTGACCTTCTGTTCATCCTGGGAAAGAGCGCACTTATATACGCCTTCTTCATAGACGAAGAGCGCTTCCCCCGGTTCCAGGATCACGACAAACTGCGCGCCGTTCTTGTGTACTTCCTTTGCCGCAGCAATGATCTGTTTTTCTGTTCCGCATTTCTTCCCGGTCATCAGCGCAAGCTCAGCCGGTGTCGTCTTGATCATAAACGGCTTCATCGGCAGGATCGAACGCATCAGGTCAGGGTTGGTATCCAGGACGATCTTCACGTCATCCGCAATCGCTTTCCCGATCATCTTTACGATTTCCGGTTTCAGGTAATCCTGCGTCACACCGGCAAAAACGAGATAATCGCCTTTCCCCAGCCGGTCGACTTTTTTCAGAAGGTTCTGCATATCCTTGTTGGTGATATACGGACCGGTTGCGTTCATTTCCGTTTTCATACGGCCCTGCAGCTTCACGTTGATCCGCGTATGACCGTCAATATAGGTGAAAGTCGGAAGGATATGCTCATATTTCGCCAGCAGGCTGATATAGAAATCCTTGGTAAAACCGCCGACGAATCCCAGCGCCCGCGTGGGAATGCCGAGATTGTTCAGGACGATGGAAACATTGATCCCTTTTCCCCCGGCTTCATAATATTCCAGTTCACTCCGGTTTGTCCTGCCTTCGGCGAGTTCCTCATCAAATTCCATGTAATAGTCCAGTGACGGATTCAGTGTACATGTAAAGATCATAGATTATCCCTCCAGTGCTGTTTTTTCCGCGATCTTAATGATCAGCTGAACTGCCAGTTCAAGTTCCTGCAGCACGCAGTATTCATAACGGCCGTGATAGTTTCCGCCGCCGGTGCCGAGGTTGGGACAGGGAAGACCCATAAATGACAGCATAGCTCCGTCTGTACCGCCGCGGATGCTTTCATTCACCGGTTCCAGTCCGAGTTCCCTGATGCACTGTACGGCGATGCCGGAAACTTCCGGATACTGCTTCAGTACTTCTTTCATATTTTTATAGGAATCCCTGATGGTGACTGCCAGGACCTTTTTCCCGTATT
>CACZPD010000234.1 GCA_902782955.1 uncultured Erysipelotrichaceae bacterium | reverse complement strand
CATCGATCACGATCTCGCTGTATCCGGGGCTGAGAAGGATCTCTTCATTTTCACTGACAGAGCGCTTCATTATTTCATCCCCTTGTTAACAGCGCAGGCACCGAGGCTGATCTTCGGTCTCTGCTTTTCTTCCGCCGTTTCCGGTTCGATGCCGTATTCCCTGTAGATCCAGTCATAACCTTCGCTGTTGATGCGGTCGATGATCTCTTTCCCGCCTTCCAGAACGATCCTGCCGTTGACCAGCACATGCGCGAATTCCGGCTGCACGAGCTGATAGAAGCGGTCGTAATGGGAAACGATGATCAGGGATGTCCCCTTCTCTTCATGAATCCTGTTTACCACGCGGGCAACGATCTTCAGGGCATCCACGTCAAGACCGGAGTCGATCTCATCGAGCATGGCTAAAGACGGTTCCAGCATTTCCATCTGGACGATCTCGTTTCTCTTTTTCTCGCCGCCGGAGAAGCCTTCATTCAGAAAGCGGTGCGCAAGATCCGGCTTCATTTCCAGATCAGCGATGGTCTTCTCCATAGCCTTGATGAAGCGGAACAGGGAAACGGGTTTCTCCCTTCTGACGTTCATCGCGGCACGGAGGAAGTCGCTGTTTGTCACACCCGGGATCTCCTGCGGATTCTGCATCGCCAGGAACAGGCCGAGCCGGCTCCGTTCGTCAACGCTCATCTCCAGGACATTCTTTCCGTCATAAGTGATGCTGCCTTCAGTTACTTCATATTTCGGATGGCCCATAATGGCCGCAAGCAATGTGCTCTTTCCGTTGCCGTTCGGTCCCATAAGGGCGTGTATTTCATTTTCATTGATCTGCAGGCTGACCCCTCTCAGGATCTCCTTTCCTTCTACAGATACATGTAAATTGTCTATTATCAGAGTTTTCATAGTCATTCACCTTCGTCCGAAGGGATTATAACACCAATCATAAAAAAGTGTGGGATTTACTATCCCTTCCCTGTACGCATGTTCACATAATCTTCAGAAAAGGCAAATTGCAAAAGCATAAAGGTTATTCTATAATGGTTAAGCGTTTTTTATTTTTACAGGAGGGAAGTATGGGAAAATTCCTTAAGAAAAACTGGTTTATTGCGCTGGTCGCCCTGATCTTTGTCGGCATCAGCGTATATTACATCTATGATACCAACAAAGGCAAACTCAAAGGCAAGACCGTCAACGGTGAAGACGTAGTTTATTCCGTCAACAACGAAGATATTACGGCCTCCATGTTTTATGACGATATGTATAAAACAAACGGTGAAGATACGATCATGAACCTCATCATGCAGTCTGTGATCAACCAGTCTGTTGAAACGACAGACGAGATGAAGACACAGGCTGAGAAACAGGCCAAATCCATCCGCGAAAGCTATCAGAGCCAGTACGGTTCCTCTTATCTGGAGGAACTGGAAGCAGATCTGAGAACAACAGGTTATGCGACAGTTGAAGACTACCTGATCGAACAGTTCAAGCTCAGCAAGCTGAACGCGGACTATGCCAAAGCGCATTTCGATGAACTGCAGATCCGGAACATCTCCTATATCCTGATCCAGTATGAGGACCAGACAAATCCGGCGAAAGAAGCTACAGAAAACGAAAAAGCCAGAATGAAAGCAGTCGATGACGCCCTGAATTCCGGCACCGACTTTGCGGAAGCTGCCAAGCAGTTCAGCGAAGACACATCCACAGCACCGGACGGCGGCGTACTGGGAACAGTTGACAACAAGGTCAATTCCCTGGATACCGCATTCCTGCAGGCTGCGCTGGCACTGAACGAAGGCGAAGTCAGTGACTGGGTCCATTCAGAAGACTTCGGTTACTTCCGCATCAAGTGCAACGCCGCAACACCGGAAACACTGGAAGCGCTCGATACAACAACAGATCCGTACAGCGATCTTGTAAATTCCTATGACACAACTCTGACAACAACAGCCATGTGGGAAAAGATGCAGGAACTGGGCTATGATTTCCACGGTGACGCTGAACTTGAAAAGAACATGCTCGAAGCTTTCGGCCAGGGCACAGAAGAAAGCGGGGAGGAAGAATAAGATGAATAAAAAGAGTATTATTGCAGCATCCGCCCTTCTTCTCGTCCTCACCGGATGCAAGGATGCAAGTGTAAAGATCAAGGATGCAAACACGCCGCTCGTTACGGTCGGAAACAAGACGATCACCAAAGGCGAAGTATTCAGGATGATGACAGCGACATACGGAGCAGCCAATGCTGTTTCCACTTCCAACAACAAGATCGCTGCCGCAGAGGTCGAAGTAACGGATGAAATGAAAAAATCCGCCCAGGAAACGATCGATACATATAAATCCTTATACGGGGATGTATTTACCGAATATCTCGAATCCAGCGGCATGACGGAAGAAGATTATATGAATGAATATCTGATTCCGAGCCTGCAGTCCGAAAAACTGATCAACAGATATCTCGAAGAAAACTATGATTCTGTCTGTGAAATGTACACACCGGTCAAAGCCCTGATCCTCGAGTTCTCTTCCAACGAAGATGCCCAGAGTGCCCTGTCCGCCCTGAAAGACGGCTCCAAGACACCGGCAGAGGTCATTGAAGAATACAACGGTCTCAGCACAGCGGATGAAAAGATCATCACCAATGATTCCACATCTGTGGATTCCATGATCAAGACCGTGATCTTCTCGGCAGCACCGGCTGAAGGATGGGCTTATGTCCCTTCCAGTGACGGTACGACATTCGATGTTGTCAAGGTCGTTGAAAATGATCCTGATAAGATGAAAGAGGAAGTACTGGAAAGCCTCGCGGCTATCACCAATGTCCAGAATGATTCCACTACCTATTTCTTCAAGAAATACGGATTCCACATTTATGACAAGACACTGTACGATGCAGTATCCCTGAATTACCCGGATAACCTCGTACAGGACCTGCCGAAAGAATAACGCGTCAGTTTAAAGCCCTTATTTCTCACCGCATGGGAGGAATAAGGGCTTTTTCTTTCTCTTAGTTATCAACGTGCCGCATCCGTTCAGAACAGATGAAAAATAATTATTTATACCATTTCACGCCGGCCAGAGCGTCTGTGATCATGGCTTTGCAGAAGGAAGACGAAAGATCCGGGAACTCTTTCTTCAAAAGGACAGCCGCCTTCCGCGCGGATAGCTGCTGATCCTTTATCCTGTCTGCCAGCTCCAGAGCTTTGTCTTCTATTTCTCTTGTCAGAAAGATGATCGGTTCTTTTCTGTGCCGGAAGAAATCATTGACCGTTCCCATAACAGCGGCTCTCTCCGCTTCAGTCAGCTTATGCTGCCTTTTTTCTTCCGGCAGATTCCATGGCCGGATCCCGCGGTCTTCCTCCTCAAGCCAGAACATCTCATATGGATCTGCCAGGAAACAGCCGGCCATGACTTCGCCGGGTATTCTGACGGTCTTATCTCCATAGTACACATCAGCGCTGGATCGGCTGCTTATTTCTGTGGCGGTGATCCGCCATTCTTCCTGCGGCATATTCCCGCACCTCCTCCGTGAACCGGTTCTCAGCGGCCTGTTCATTCAGCTGTCACGGCAAGCGGTTCTACTTCTATGCCCAGCGGTTCACACATCTTCTTAAGACCTGCCGTATCCCTGCTGTTGCCGAAAACAGTCATTTTCTTCAGGTTCCTGAACTGGCTGATTTCTCTTTCCGTGAGTTTATGGAAGTCAAATCTGTCATCCCTGCCGTCCCATTCCGGAGCGATCTGCATATAGATATCGTCAGATCCATCCATCTCGATCTTCGCAATAAGATCAGCAAATCTGGCCGGGACAGGCAGTTCCTTGAAATATTTGACGGCAGCTCTGATGTTTTTGTCCGTTTCAAGGTTCCAGTGAGCTTTTTTGAATGCCATGTAGTCATAGATATCGAAATACGGTTTCAGAACGAGCTGGTTGTACATAAGTTCGTTGATAACGGCCAGCTTGAAGTTGAATGTATCAAAGACCAGACATTCCTCATCCGGGATGACGATATTGAAGTTTTCGTTGCTTTTGGGTCTTTCTGGTTTAAAGGTGATGTTCACATCCTTTGTTATCCTGTCTCCGTCGTAGATAGGCTGGTCATCATCGGAATACAGGCTGGCGCTGACATGATTCAGGACTTCTTTCCCCTCCCCGTTTACGATGTTGGGCTGATATCCGTATCCTCCCGGTGAACGCCACATCTTTTCCTGTATGATGTTCTGACCGGAGAAAGTCAGAGTTCCCTCATACTGTTTTTCAGGTTTCGTATCCTTGAAGCCATAGACCTGCCGGCCTGTCACGTACAGGGTCAGGGAGATGATCATATGTTCATTGTCTATATATGCTTTTTTCTTTTTCAGATTATTCAGATAAGCCGGGGAACCGTTAAAGATGATCCCGAGTTCATCATAGACATAATCAGTATCCCTGAATCGTTCATTGAAACAGACTCTTGCTTCTCCGAGTTCTGCCTTAAGTTCACCATAAGAAACAGGAAATCTCAAAAAATGTCCGTTGATCCTTACCGCATTATCAAGTATATCTACAGTATTCATTGCCTCTCTCCTTCCCGGTCCGGATGATCGATCATCAGTGTCTTGTATTCGTCAAAATGTTCCCGGCGGATCAGCCCTTTATAGGGAAATCCTCCGGTATCTAGCAAAAACCATTTCAGGAGCATCCCGATAAATGAGAATTTATTCAGCTGCAAGTGTAACGATCATATCTGGAAGCACCACATTTCTCCCGTAATCGTATTGTTGTTCTTCTTCTGTGCGACCCACCAGGGCAGCGCCAGACACTGAATTATCAGATACTACAAGTAAAGCAATACCTGGCAATTCAAACAGATCCGTCATCAAATAGAACGAACTTGTTTCCATTTCAATGAGATCCGTATCAAATGACTTGATCTCATCT
>CACZPD010000233.1 GCA_902782955.1 uncultured Erysipelotrichaceae bacterium | reverse complement strand
GGTGATCTCCCCTTCACTGCTGTAAAGATATCTGTCCCCTCTTAACCTGCGCACGATCAGGAACACGATTACAATAAACAATATAATTCCTGCCGCGTAGATCAGATACGGCTCATGCCTTGCGGCGGTCATCATCTCTTCCGCTTCTTCCGAATTTGAGAACAGATCTGACAATTCCATATCCATCTCATTGTTCAGAACTCCCGGCTGGAAATGAAAGACCAGGGACAGCAAATAAAACAGCAGATAAGGTACCCCTGTAGCGATCACCACCAAGATCCAGAGCACCGGGACGATCAGGAATTGATAGATCATGAGGAAGATCCATAAAAGCATATTGCGGAACAGATTCGTGGTGATCAGGATCATCCCGAAAGCCAGCAGAAAAGCCACACCTGCATTGATCAGAATCGTCCCCCTGTCATCAAATCTTCCTTCACGGAGAATACGCATCTCAAAGACACTGAGGGAAATAAACAATATCAGATATATAACCGAAGCGTAGTAAAGGCCTTTTCCGAAGATCAGTACAAAATATACAGCGGCATATAGAATGATCCCTGCCGCAAGGGAGCGCTCCGTGAAGTCATGTGACGGTTCCCACCGGTGCCAGAATGTTTTTATGAAGCAGACAGGAAGACAGAACAGTACGGGAAACGATCCTTCTTTCAGGAAAAAGAGAGAAACTGCAGCGATCACACACAGACAGAAACATGTAAGCAGCTTATGCCTTGATTCCGTATATATACATATGATTCCTTCCGCGATACATAAAAGCAAACCGATCAGCTGCTGTGAAATTCCTGCTGAGAAAAACTTCATGAATACAGCCATCACCAGCATTGCAAACCTGATCCAGGAAGTGCATCTGATCCATTCAGGCATATGTTCCCTTCCCTTCTCCGGTCTCTACCGGCATGATCCGGATACCGTAACGCTTTTCATATTTGCTGAGCAGTGCTGATCTTTCCTTCCCGGAGGCCGAAACAAGCAGAAAGGATTTCCGCATATCACGGTCCTGTGTAACGGAATCAAGGAGCTTTGCCAAAGGTACAGCTGTTGTGCAGGAGGCTCTTCCGAGTATTTCCTTCACTTTGTTCAGATGCTTTTCTCCCCTTCCTTCCGGCACATAGTATTCCGCCGCTGTACGTGAAAGGATCAAAGCGTTTGTATAGAAACTGAAAGCGATATTCTTCTTCGCAAGATGATCCGCGATGCTTCTGGCTGTACTGAATGCTGCTTCTATGCTTTCCTCATCCGCATCTGATATATCAACGATGAGGCCTGTTTTCCTCTCAGCCGTATAATCGTACTGACGCACCATTACTTTTCCGGATGTCAGAGTCTTACTCCAGGAGATATCCCGCATCGGTTCCCTCCCGGTATATTCCCGGAACCCGACCGTATCAATGGGATCCGGCATGATAAACCGCTGTACGGATATATCGCCGAGATACCCTTCCAGCGCCGGTACCAATCCGCTGATATCACAGCGGCGCGGATATATGACAAGTTCATGAATATCCTGCATCTGCTTTGTACTGGTGGAAATGCCGAGCAGGTCACCGCACGTGAGGCGTGAAACACCAAGAAGATACCGTCCGCGTCTGGGCACTGATACTTCCAGCTCCCGGCGTACCTTCTGAAATGAAAGGATATAGAACAGCTGGTTCAGGACTGCTTCACCCAGATATGCTTCAGTCCTGAGTTCCCTGCCGTCTTTCCTGTTTCTGACAAGCATTTCTCCGGGAATATATTCCCGCAGCCGCAGAAAAAGAAGCGGGAGCCGTTTCGCGTTTGTCAGAACCGTACGGAACCGTACCGTTTCATCCGGTTCAGCACAGTTCCTGTCCAGCTCCAGCCGATAACTGAGCGCGTCAAAACTATGATCCAGCATATATCTCTGGATCAGATAAAGGACTGCTGCGATGGCAAGCAGACTCAGAAACATCAGATCTCCTCCACAGGAACCGGAACCTGGTCAAGAAGATCCCGGATATAGGATTCACTTTCCTTTCTGGAGACAGCGGAACTGCCGATCCTGTGGGCCAGGATGCAGACCGCCAGATGCTTTATATCTTCAGGGATGACATATTCCCTGCCCTGCATTGCCGCATATGCCTGGGAGGCTGCATACAGGGCAATGCCTCCGCGTACGGATACACCTTTTTCATAATGCGTATCATTGCGTGTCAGATCAATCAGGTCCATGATATAGGAAGCGACCGCATCTGAAACATGAATGCCGTTTATGATACTCTTCACTTCATCAGTCTCCTGTTTTGATACGACAGCTGACAGTTCATTTATAATCTGAGCTGCTGGCCGGCGGGATATGATCTGCTTTTCCTGATCACGGTTCATAAATCCCATGGAAAGGCGCATGAAAAAGCGGTCTGTCTGTGCTTCCGGCAGCGGGAATGTACCGTAGCTTTCCAGAGGATTCTGTGTTGCCATTACCATAAACGGATCAGCCATCTTCATTGTTTTCCCGTCAGCGGATATCTGCTTTTCTTCCATAGCTTCAAGGAGTGCCGACTGTGTCCGCGGTGTTGCCCGGTTGATCTCATCCGCCAGGATCAGCTGTGAAAACAGCGGTCCGGGACGGAATTCAAATTCACCGGTCTTCTGATTGTAAAACTGTATTCCTGTCAGATCCGACGGCAGCAGATCCGGTGTGAACTGTATTCTTTTGAAATCACCTCCCACAGAGGCTGCAAAAGCCCGCATCAGCATCGTTTTGCCGGTTCCGGGTACATCTTCCATCAAAACGTGTCCGCCGCACAGGAAGCAGATTATGAGCTTCTCAATGACATCTTCTTTACCGAGTATGACTTTTTCACAATTCCGCATGATATCATCCCGGTATTTTTTTACTGCTGTCAGATTCATTCTGCCTCCTCCGTATATCCTTTCAGTTCATCTGTGAGATTGTCTTTTTCTTCCAGATAAGTCAGTGCTTCCATGTATACTTCAATACGTTCCCAGTCCTTTTTGGTAGGCTCCGGGATCCTCGACAGGTCCATATTGTTGCGGATATCCTGTATCTTTACATGGCGGGCGATTTCATTGACGCTGAGCCGTTTGATAAAGTCCATATACGTCTCCCCTTCCCTGTGAGTCATCGCGTCAACTGCCGCAAGGACATTCTCTGAGAATCCCTGTCGCTTCAGATCATCAAGGGTAATATCGGTGTCTTCGATCACGTCATGCAGGATCGCGGTTATTTTTTCTTCTTCCGTATCCATCTGCAGCGCAACAAAAACCGGATGCAGAAAATAGGCATTACCGCCTTTGTCCAGCTGGTCATGATGCGCATTATATGCTATTTGCAGTGCTTCCCAGATCATATTATATGTCTCCGTTTTTCTACTTACTATTATATAAAAAAACGGCCGGTAAAACCGTTATTTCCGTTTTACAGCCGTAATTCCGTTATAATTTCCTGCATTTCCTCCAGGGATAATGTACTTCTTGAAGGGATATCCAATAATTCCAGTTTGATCTCCTGGTCTTCTTTCTCGTACATAGCTTTCCTCACTCTCTATCCCTCCCTTTTGAAATGATAATCAAAAAGAATTTAAATCCAATACTTGAAAAATATGAATTTTATGATAAAGAGTTTATTTTTTTATTTCCCTGCCGCAGTGCGGACAGAACTGTTCGTCACCTTCCAGTTCCTTCCCGCAGGCAGGACAATGCCTGATCTGCGTGGAAAGCGGATGGCCGCAGTTCTGGCAGAACATGGAATCAGGATCATTTGCCTTTCCGCATGCCGGGCAGATCTTTTCCTTTTTCTCAGGTTCATGCAGGATCTTCCTGCGGATCTCATTGATATCGATGATCGGCTTTGCCGGCGCAGCTGCTTTCTTTTCCGGTACGTATGTTCCCGCAAGGATTTCACGGAACTGGTGCGTTTTCACCCATTCCGTGCATTCCAGGGCACGCACAGCTGTCAGGGGATGTGTCGCGTTGGACAGCAGGTAGAATTCCAGTGTTTTATCCCATTTGTTTTCGGAAGTGATCTTCCTGTATTCCTTTGCCTGTTCCAGAAAAGCATCCATATTCATCTGCCCTGCAATATCCTTGTCAAATCCTGCAAGACGCATGCAGACTTCAGCCATCTTGTCAGCCGAACCGTCACATAACACAGCAGCGCGGTCAGCGGAGTATTCACTGCAGCGCATCCAGTAGAAAAAGGAAACCTGCAGGGGCAGTGTGATCAGCGAACCGAACGGCAGACGGCTCAGAGAACCGGCAGTGCCGGAGATCAGTATGGTACCCATCGTCCTGTAAAGCACATGGTGGCAGGCGATATGTCCGCATTCATGCGCCAGGATCGTCGGGATCAGTTCTTCCGGCAGTGTTTCCAGAAGACCTGATGTAAGGACTATATACGGTTTTGTCTCGCCTGAAGTAAATGCGTTCGGCCTTACATCGAGCATGAGATACAGCTCAGGCACTTCAATGCCGAGTTTCTCACAGATAGGAGGCAGAAGATGATAATACTGCGGGAGCTGGTTCTCATCGATCCGGATATAGGAAGAGATATTCCTTAATCTGCTCTGTCTCTCACTCCAGTCTTTCATGAAAGCTTTCAGGATCTGCGTAAAACCGGGAATGCCTTTCAGCGCTTCCAGAGCCGCCTGGTCCGCTTCGTGAATATAATCTGTGTAACGATATGCCATATTCTTTTCCTTTCAGGGGGTCACCCGTTCCTGTCATCAATATCATCTTCATCATCCAGACTGCCCGGATGGAATTTCTGATATGCCTCGTAAAGCTGTCTGTTCTGCACATGGGTGTAGATCTCAGTCGTCTGGATATTGGAATGACCCAGCATTTCCTGGATGCTTCTGAGATCCGCGCCGCCCTGCAGCATATGTGTCGCATAGGAATGTCTCAGCTTATGCGGTGTGATATGTTTGTCAAATCCGAGCTCCATGCATTTCCGCTGCAGAAGCTCCTGTATATGTTTTTCCGTCACCCGCCGGCCGAACCGGTTGATGAAAAACAGCTGTGTCTTTTTCTTGAGCCAGACCGGACGCACGATATCGTAATATTCCTTTATGACCGGGACGGAACCGGACGCGACCGGGATCAGCCTTTCCTTGTCCCCTTTTCCGAGCACGCGGATCTTTCCGCTGACAAGATCAACACGGTTGACTGTCAGGGAAGTCACTTCGGATACCCGCAGGCCGCAGCTGTAGATCGTTTCCAGGAGCGCGTGGTCCAGGACCTGTTCCGGATCCGTATGATCGAAAGATTCCATCAGCCGTCTGATCTCATCCTGTGTGCAGTAGACCGGCAGGCTGTTTACGCCGTGATGGACCGACAGGTTCAGGCTGGGGTCTTTTTCATCATGCATAAAAGCCAGATAATGGTGGAATGAGCGGACAGCCGCAGCCATGCGCGCGGTGCTTGAAGATTCCTTTTCCTGTCCTTCGGATACGATAAACGACTCGATCAGGCTGCCGGTGATCTTTCCGGTATCCCTGATCCCCTGCTCTTCCAGCCAGGCGGTATATTGTTCCAGATCACTGCGGTATGAAGAGACCGTACGCGGTGAACGGTTTTCATTGACGGTGATATTGACGATGTATGCATCAAGCGCTTTCCGCAGTTTCATTTTTCTTTTTCTCCAGCAGCCTGCTTGCCTTCATGAAATTCTTCCCGCCTGTCATGCGGTTGAGATCATCCAGGACTGACTGAATATCTTCCTTTTCCTGCACTTCCGTAAACAGGCTCATCTGATCATGAAGCGCATTCTCACTCACAAAATCACTGACACTGATGCCGAGAAGCCGGACAGGTTCATCTTCCCAGTTGTCATCGAACAAAGACATCGCGCCGACAAACAGATCATCCGCTTTCCATACCGGCTTGTCCTGCCGGGCAGACCGGTCGGTATTGCGGAAATCGTGATACCGGATCCGGATGGACAGGAGATATCCCATTTTCCTGTCTTCTTTCATACGCGCAGACAGTTTCCGCGAAAGCGTGCGGAACAGTCCGCGTATCTCATCATAATCCGTGACATCTTCCAGCAGTGTTTCGGAAACACCCATGGACTTGGCATCGTATTCACTGACGATACGACGGTCATCATATCCGTTTGCCTTCCGTATCATCTCTTCCGTATTTTTGCCCAGTACGGCACGCAGTTCATTCAGATCTTTATATACAGCCAGATCACCGATCGTACGGATGCCGAGTTCTTTCAGATACGGTACTGTCTTCTTTCCGACACCCCGCATCTCCCCGATATCGAGAGGCCACATCTTTTCCCTGACATCCCGGATACGCAGGACGGTAATGCCCATCGGTTTTTTCATATCACTTGCCATCTTGGCAAGAAACATATTCGGTCCGACGCCGATACTGCAGGGAAGCCCGGTTTCATCCAGTATTTCTTTCTGGATCCGCCATGCCAGGTCCAGCGGTCTTTTATACCTGCGGATTTCTTCCGTCACATCAGCGTAACACTCATCGATGGAAGCCTGTTCGACCGATGATGAATAACGCCTGACAATGTCCATAAACTGCCTCGAAAGCTCCCCGTACCAGTGATAATGCCCCTGCACGATCACGAGGGAGGGACAGAGTTTTTCCGCTTCCGATATGGGCATGGCGGAATGTACTCCAAACGCCCTGGCTTCATAGCTGGCTGTGGAAACGACAGATCTTCTCGTCGTTCCGGATACAGCGACCGGTTTCCCTTTCAGGGAAGGATCCAGCAGGATCTCCGCATTCGCAAAAAAAGCGTTCAGGTCAATATGAAAGTATACAGCAGCCATCAGCCCCGGTTCCTTTCATACAGTTCCTGCGCCGCTTTGACAGAACTTTCAGTGATCTCAGAACTTGCGATCAGGGCAAGCTGTTCAATGGTTTCTTCACGGTTCAGTTTCCTGACAGCCGTTCTTGTACTGTCTTCATCGGTTGTCTTATACACCAGATAGTGCGTGTCCGCACATGCCGCAACAGGCGCCAGATGTGTAACAGCAAATACCTGGCAGTCTTTCGAAAGCGCCAGCATCTTCCTGCCGATCGCAGTGGCGACCGGTCCGGAGACACCGGTATCGATTTCATCAAAGATGACCGTATGGATCCCCTGCAGACGGGTAAATATTTCTTTCAGTCCCAGCATCAGGCGGCTGATCTCACCGCCGCTGGCCGTTTTGATCAGCGGACGGGGGCTTTCCCCTTTGTTCATACTGACACGGAATTCCACGGTATCAAGACCTTTTTCGGAAGGTGTTCCTTCCTGTATGTCTGTTACGAACACGGCGTTTTCCAGCATGAGGTCTTTCAGCTGTTCAGCGATTTCGCGGTCCAGTCTGACCGCCGCCTTCTTCCTTTCAGCACGCAGTGTAAGGGCAGCTTTTTCATAAGTTTTATATGCCGCACGGATCCTGCCTTCCAGTTCATCAAGGACTTCTTTCCGGTGGTCCCAGGCATGTACTTTTTTCTCAAGTTCCGCTTTTTTGGAAAGGATCTCTTCTATCGTACCGCCGTATCTGCGCTTCATTTTCTGCAGGAGGAAAAGACGTTCCTCCATTTCATTGATCTCTTCCTCAGACATGTCAAAAGCCGACGTCAGATGCCTGAGTTCATCCACGGCGTCCGTAATCGCGTAATACGCGTCATTGATGACAGACTGCAGGTTATTGACCTTCTTTTCATCCGGAAGCGCCTGGGCGCGTTTATTGAGCTCATACAGCGGTCCCGACAATTCATCATCATACAGGGAGAACAGGCTGTGATATTTTTCCATGGAATTCCGGAATGAGCGGTACTGCTTTTCCTTCTCTTCCAGTTCCCTGTCTTCTCCGGACGTAAGATGCGCGGATTCGATTTCCGAGATCTGATAGCGGAAATAATCCAGATCGCTTTCATTGTAGGTTTCTTCCAGGAGGACCTGTTTTTCCTTCACGAGGGCGTCATATGTGCGGTAAAGATCAGCTGTCTTTTCCCTGATGTCATCTTTCTTCATATATCTGTCAAGCAGGCGGATATGTGAAGAAGGATTCAGGAGATAGGCATTATCCCGCTGTCCGTGTATATCGATCTGGTCGCGCAGACAATCCTGCACAAGTGACAGAGTCACGACGCGGCGGTCGATCCGGGCACCGGACTTTCCGCCCGCAAAGATCTCCCTTGTGCAGGTGATCTCTTCATTCACATCCAGACCGGCTTCTTCCAGCACTTTTTTCGCATGGCCGTCAGAAGATATATCAAATGTAGCTTCGATGACTGCCTTGTCTTTGCCCTTCATGACATAGGAGCTTCCCGCCCTTCCGTGTCCCAGCAGGGAGATGGCATCGATCATGATGGATTTTCCCGCGCCGGTCTCACCGGTAAAAGCGCTGAATCCCTTTTGAAAATCCAGCGTAAGTTCATCGATCAGAATAAAGTTTTTAATATACAGTGTCTTGATCATTCTATTTCTTAATCAGTTCCTCGATCTTTTCCATCAGGCTCATGAGGTCCGTATGCATCTCACGGCGCAGCTGGTTGCTGCCTCCCTGCTGAATATATTCGTCAGGAAACGCGAATCTTGTAAGAGAAATTTCAAGTCCGCAGTCATTGCATAATGACAGGATGCCGGCACCGAGCCCGTTGATCTTCATATCGGATTCATATGCGATCATCGGCAGATTCCTTGCGCACAGTTCACGCATCATCTGTTCATCCAGCGGCTTCAGGAAACGGCAGTTTACAACGGTAACAGGCATGCTGTTCACCGTAACCTTGTCCAGTATACGTTCCACATCTTCACCATACGTCAGCACTATGACCTTGTTCTCCGGCGCGTCATGATGGATGGTCCAGGAACCGATTGGAACTTCCTGCATTTCACGTGTACCCGTCCGGATCGTTCCTTTCGGGAAACGGATGGCAAACGGATGCTTCTGATGAAAAGCGGTATACAGGAGATCACCGGCTTCGTCTGCATCCTTCGGCTGGGCAATGATCAGATTGGGAAGTCCCGAAAGAATACCCGGATCAAAGACGCCGTGATGCGTCTCACCGTCTTCCCCGACCAGGCCGCACCGGTCAATACCGATCACAACCGGCAGGTCCATACGGCATATATCGTGATTGATCTGGTCATATGCTCTCTGCAGGAAAGAACTGTAAATGGTCAGATAAGGACGTTTGCCTGCAACGGCAAGTCCGGCTGCCATCGTCGCGGCATGTTCTTCGGCAATGCCGCAGTCAAAACTGCGCTCCGGGTATTTCGCGAAAAAGTGATGCAGCGCGCTTCCCTTCATCATGGCAGGTGTAAGAGCAACGATATCCTCATTTTCATCCGCCAGTTTCAGAACGTTGTCGCTCATCAGCTGTGACCAGGTGATATAACCTTCGGGTATATGATGCAGCGCTTCCCCGGTCGTAATGTTGAAGGCGCCGACGCTGTGCCAGCTGCCCTCGCGGTCCGCTTCACACGGAAGATATCCCTTCCCCTTCTGCGTGATGACATGCAGGACGATCGGTCCTTCATGCAGTTTTGCCGTCTGCATGCTCTGGATCAGGTCACGCAGGTTATGACCGTCGATCGGTCCGAGGTATTCAACGTTGAATTCGCCGAATACG
>CACZPD010000232.1 GCA_902782955.1 uncultured Erysipelotrichaceae bacterium | reverse complement strand
CGCATCAGAGTTCAGCCCCTGGGCTGTGAAAAAAGCATATAACCGAATCATCCCTTTCCAAGCTGCAGTTCAGCCGCCGGCAGACATGCGCACCCTGTCTCTTTCTGGATATAATATGATATGGATATATACATTCATCAGGAGAGGTGTGTTTCATGGACGTTGTCTTCGAAAAGAAAAGCGCTATGACATTCATCGGCTGTCACACCTGGATTCCTTACGGCCAGGATCAGCTCAGCAATCCGGAATTCCGGGACGAAGAGTATCACAGAGCCATTCAGCGGCTCATGGAAGACGCGGCGTCTTCCGCCTCGGGGAAACAGGCAATGACTGATAACAGCATCGGGAAGTATGCGATCTCTTTGCAGTCAAAGCAGGGATTTTTCTGCTGGGTCGCCGGTCTCTATCAGGGCGGGGAGGTTCCCGAAAGGTTCAGCCTGTATTTCTTTCCGGAATGCACCTGGGCGGTATTTACCGATAAGGGCCCGCTCCCGCAGACCATTCATGCCCTGTATGATGAAGTGACAGAGAAATGGATCCGCACAGAAGGAGAAAAGCTTCACGCCGACAGGAGGACAATTGTGGAGATGTACTCCGGAAAGGATCCGAAGTCAGAAGACTGCCGATCAGAAATCTGGGTTCCGATTCATCCCGAACATTGAACCTACGGTCCATACTCAGAAGTTCCCGGGTGATCTGCTGCCTGCTCATTCACTGCGGACTTCCTTTTCATTTATCTGCAGTACAGCTTTTTACTGCTATAATCCTGATAGGAGCCAAACTTTTTTTACAAAAATAACAATTCGGAAAGGAGCTGTATATGAAAGGCTATCTGAACCATCTGATTTCCATGATTCTCTGTGTCATTCTGACAATCGCGACCGGATTCATAGCCCCGAATCCAACACCGGCACCGGCACCGCAGCCTGCCGTGACAGTTTCCCAGAACAGTGAACACAGTGTTTCCGCACAGGAATTGAAGAGAATTCTGGAAAGCGATCCCGAACTGATGAAACTCATGGAAAAATCCATTGCCAAAGCACACGAGATCAATCCGGATCCGAATACAAATCCGGTGAGCAGTGTGGAGGAATTCTATGATTTTCTCGACTGGGTCGTGAAGGCTGTCCCGTGGAGAGTGCTGAAAAACGCTGACTATCCAACGATCTATGATCACATCGATGTGGGATTGGATTGTCTCTGGTTCCTTCTGGATCAGCCGCTGGAGGAGCTCGAAGGAAAAGGATATTACTATCCCACTCTTCAGTATCACGAACCTATCGCTTCCTGGTGTAAAACACATTCCGATGACTGGGGTGCCTTCCTCTCCAGCGAAGAAAGCTGGAATGATGAATACTATGAAACCATAAAAAATGATCCCAGCATGAACATGCAGTATGGCTGGTACGCAGATCACAATATCTGGCATTCCTTCAATGACTGGTTCTCCAGACATCTCTCTGATCCTTCGGTCCGTCCGATCGCTGACAGTGCGGTTGTCTCGCCGGCGGATTCAAAACCTCAGGGCATCTGGAACATCGACGGAGATGGAAATCTGATTCAGAAGGAAGGCGTTGATATCAAATCTGCCAATTTCACTTCCATCAGTCAGCTGATCGGACCAGACAGCGCATATAAAGACGCATTCAAGGGCGGCACCCTTACGCATACATTTCTCGATGTCAACGACTATCACCGCTATCACTTCCCGGTCAGCGGAAAGATCCTTGAAGTGCGCAAGATCCCCGGTGTCAACGGAGCCGGAGGGATTACGGAATGGAATCCCGAAAAGAAACGGTACACACTGGCAGATACCATTCCCGGATGGCAGATGATTGAAACCCGTGACTGCGTCATCATCGATACCGGAGAATATGGCCTTGCGGCAATCCTGCCGATCGGCATGTCACAGATCTGTTCCTGCAACTGGGAAGAAACCGTCAAACCCGGTGCCAAAGTGAAAAAGGGAGATCCCATGGGATACTTCCTCTTCGGCGGAAGTGACATCGTCATGGTATTTCAGGACTCTGTGAAGGCGGAGATGCTGTGCCCCGAAACCTCCGACGGTCAGGGGTATGAACATGTCATGATG